>NZ_CAMHRZ010000016.1 GCF_946187255.1 uncultured Ruminococcus sp. | reverse complement strand
TGACTTTGCCAAGACTCTTGCGGAGAGAATGAATGTCGAGTATATCGATCTTGACAACACTACGCTGAATGCCGATGTAGTAAAGCTCATACCTGAGCAGACTGCAAGAAAATATAACGTCATCGCCGTCAAGAAGATAGGCAGACGTATGATGGTAGCCACCAATGACCCTATGAACTTCTATGTATTTGAAGATCTGAGAGTTATCACAGGCTGTAATATCACAGCACAGCTGGCTACAAAGAATTCCATAAACAGAGCAATAGGTAAGATGTACTCCGAAGGTGCTGCCGCAAAGGTTGCGGAGGAAGCAAAGCAGGAGAAGGATGATGAGAATGTTGATCTCAATGAGATCGATCTCAGCGCTGACCGTATCGATAATGCTCCTATCGTTAAGCTGGCAACAGCTATCGTTGAGCAGTCCTTCCGTCAGGGCGCGACGGATATCCATATCGAGCCTTTCAAGGATCATACCAAGATCAGAGTCCGTATCAACAGTGACCTTGTTCCGCTGATGGAAAACCTTGATGCCAGACTCCATGTATCACTGGTAACAAGATTCAAGATCCTCTCGGGTATGAACATTGCCGAGAAGCGTATACCTCAGGACGGACGTATGTCGCAGGTGATCGACGGCACCACCGTTGACCTCCGTGTGTCCAATCTGCCTATGGTATACGGTGAGAAGGTCGTTCTCCGTATCCTCGCCGGAGACAGCTCGGTAAGAAGGATACAGGATCTGGGTATGACCGACTATAACTACAAGAGATTCGTATCCTGTCTTAAGGTTCCTCAGGGCGTTGTACTGGTTACAGGACCTACCGGTTCCGGTAAGTCTACCACCCTGTACGCAGCACTCGGTGAGATCGCTAAGCCTAACCTCAACGTTATCACCGTCGAAGACCCTGTCGAGAAGAAGATCAATAACATCAATCAGTGTCAGATAAACGAAAAGGCGGGCATGACCTTTGCGGCTGCGCTTCGTTCTATCCTTCGTCAGGACCCTGATATCATAATGATCGGTGAGATGCGTGATACCGAGACTGCCGAGATCGGTATCAGAGCCGCTATTACCGGACACCTTGTGCTTTCCACACTTCATACCAACGATGCTGCTTCTACAGTTACCAGACTTGTTGATATGGGCGTTGATGCGTACATGGTGGCAACATCACTTATCGGCGTCGTAGCACAGAGACTTACAAAGGTAGTCTGCAAGAACTGCCGCGAGGGTTATATGTCTACTCCCGAAGAGAACGAGCTCATGAAAATAGAGGAGAGCGTTCCCGTTTTCAAGGCAGTGGGATGCGGCAAGTGTACCAACGGTTATACCGGACGTACCGCTATTCATGAGATCCTGCTGGCTACTCCCAAGATGAAGGAGATAATTGCTGCGGGTGCAAAGGCTGAGCAGATACAGGAACTGGCAAAAGAAGAAGGCTGCCTTCTGCTGCGTGACAACGTTGCTGAGCTTGTTAAGGAAGGCAAAACTACTATGGACGAGCTGGTACGAGTTACCTACGCTGTATAAATTTGGTAATATTAGGTGGCTGTGGGAAAATGTTGACCGCTGCGCGAAAGCGAGACAGCCGGCTATAAATATATTGTTTGGAGGTATAAACAAATGGCAATTGATATTAATAAGATACTGGACGAATCCAGAGCACTGGGCTGCTCGGACTTGCACTTTACTGTGGGTATCCCCCCTATCGTTAGACAGGGCGGTAACCTGAGAAAGCTCTCCAGTTATCCCGATATGACCGAGATCGAAATTCTCAGAGTCTGCGAGGATATGTGTAACGACAGACAGAGACAGCAGATCAAGGACAAGATCGATACCGACTTTACTTTCGTATCAAGCAGAGGTTTCCGTCACAGAGTTAACGTTTACCACCAGAGAGGCAACACAGCTATCGCTATCCGTCTGCTGAGAAATGATATCCCTACTCTTACAGACCTGGATCTGCCTCCCGTACTGGCAGAGTTCGTAATGCGTCCTCGTGGACTGGTGCTCGTTACAGGTCCTACCGGTTCGGGTAAGTCTACCACACTGGCTGCGATGATCGACCATGTTAATATACATAAGTCTTCTCACATCATCACTGTTGAGGATCCTATCGAGTATATGCACTCACACAAGAGATGTATGATCAACCAGAGAGAGATCGGCCCCGATGTTCCTAGCTTCTCCATGGCGCTGAGAGCTGCCCTCCGTGAGGACCCCGATATCATACTCGTCGGAGAAATGCGTGACTTCGAGACTATCGAAGCTGCCGTAACCGCCGCAGAAACAGGTCACCTGGTTATGTCTACACTTCATACCACCGACGCTGCTTCCACCATCGACCGTATCATCGACGTATTCCCTGCTCACCAGCAGCATCAGATCAGAACTCAGCTGGCATCGGTACTCGTTGGTATCTGTACTCAGACTCTTTGCCGTACTTTCGATGGTACCAGCCGTGTGGCTTGCTGTGAGATACTTAACGCTACCGACTCCATCAAGGCTATGATCCGTGACGATAAGGTCCACCTGATCGGTTCTGCAATGCAGACAGGTAGAGCTGTGGGAATGCAGACTATGGACCAGGAGCTGGCAAAGCTGGTTAGAAACAGAGTCATCTCCAAGGAGATCGCTCTTGAAAAGTGCGTTAACGCAAACGACCTTAACAGATATATCCAGCAGGGCTAATATTTGATAAAATAAAAGACTGTGCAGAGATGTACAGTCTTTTTTTCAAAATGATACGATCGAAACAGGAGGTAATTATATGTTATTGAACGGCTGTTCACACGGCGATGATGATAATTTAGCTGTGGCAGAATATAGTGCGACTTTTCCTTACGGCTATGATTTTATGCTGGATCTTGCACAGAATGTGATCAATATGGATCTGGGTGAGGGACTGCAGAGAGTTGCGGTGCAGAAGATAGCGGCTGATGAGTTCAATGAGCTGCTGGATGAAGTCAAAGCGGCAGGAAATCAGCTCAGGAACTGCCCGCAGGTGGCGGAAGAAAACGGTGTGCTCATCATTGCAGGCATGAGTGAGATACTTCATGTCCCGATACAGATAGCATTATACAATCAGACCGATATCATCAGGATATTCACCACCTACAATGATGTATTCAAAGATAACGGTGATAATGCACTGACAAAATATATCTGCACTATGGAGATAAGAGCCTATTGTGAGGATGCCGAGCGCAGAGTAAGGGCAGAGCTGGCAGGAAAATAGACCGATACCGAATAAAAATATGATCCCCGAAAAGACAGTCTTTTCGGGGATTTGTTATACTAAAATGTCAGCTGATCGGGATCTTCGAGGTCTTTGGCAAGACATCCTGCTACGGGGATGGTCTTGCTGCGGAACTTTGCAAGCTCGTTTGCTTCTTCCTCGCTTACGATGTATGCTTTCTCGATCTTTGCGTTCTTGGCTTTCAGTGTCATGACCTGCACGCCCTGAGTGTTCCTGGTGGGCTTGGGCAGCAGCAGCGCTGTATCAAAAAGCATGGCTCTGCCGTTGGTGGAACGCAGCATAACCTGCGCGTTGTCCGTCAGTTTCAGTATAGCTACCAGTCCCGCCTTGTCGCTGTACGCATTTGCCAGCTTTTTGCGGTTGGTCTTTGTGGCGTAGGAGTCAAGAGGTACCTTTGCCGCTTTGCCGTTATCGAATACGAACAGAAGATAGCCTTTGAAATCCATAGTTTCGATCATGGTGTGGAAGCTCTCGCCGTTTTCAAAACCCAGCACCGCAGGGATATAATCACCCAGGTCGCTGGCTTTGGTGTTCCCGAAACGGCTCGCCTTTGCTTTGTATACACTGGCTTTATCCGAGAAGAACAGCAGCTCCGCACGGTTGGAGGACTCTATCTCCGACATCATGCGGTCGCCCTCTTTCAGCTTCTGGTCGCTTGCCATCCTAAGGGACTGCATAGTACACTTCTTGAAGTATCCGCTCTCGGAGATGAACAGCTTGCAGGGGTAATCCTCGATCTCTTCCTCTTCCTCTACCTCTTCGATGTCGCTCTGATAGAAGAACCGGGTCTTTCTCTCCTCGCCGTAGTTCTTGATAACGTCTTTCAGTTCGCTGATTATTACCTGCTTGATCTTCTTGTCGCTTTCCAGTATCTCCTGAAGTTCAGCGATCTCCTTTTCCAGCTTTTCGGTCTCGGAGGTGCGCTTGAGGATATACTCGCGGTTGAGATGACGCAGCTTGATCTCAGCAACATAGTCCGCCTGTACTTCGTCAATGCCGAAGCCTATCATCAGGTTGGGAACTACCTCGCTCTCTTCCTCGGTCTCACGGATGATGCGTATCGCCTTGTCGATATCCAGCAGTATCTTCCCCAGACCTTTCAGCAGGTGCAGCTTGTCTTTCTTCTTTTTAAGGTCGAATTCCACGCGCCTACGAACGCAGTCCATGCGGAATTTTGTCCATTCGTCCAGAATTTCGTACACACCCATTACCCTGGGATAGCCGTGTACCAGTATATTGAAGTTGCAGGAATAGGTATCCTGCAGGGGAGTCAGCTTGTACAGCTTCTGCATCAGCTTGTCGGGATCAACGCCCTTCTTGATATCGATGCCTATCTGTAAGCCGTCAAGGTCTGTCTCATCGCGTATATAGGATACCTCTCTGATCTTGCCTGCCTTTACCAGCGCGATTATCTTTTCGATTATCGCTTCGATGGTGGTGGTGGCGGGTATCTCGGTCACTTCTATGCATTTTTCCTCTTTGTTGAAGCGGTATTTAGCTCTCAGCTTTACTGAACCTCTGCCTGTGCGGTATATCTTGTCAAGCTCTGCCTCATCATAAAGCAGATATCCGCCGCCGGGGAAATCGGGACCTTTCAGCGTATCGAGAGCGTTAGCCTCGCTGTTTTTGATAAGGGCTATTGCAGTCTCGCACACCTCTTTAAGATTGAACGGGCAAACCGATGACGCCATTGATACGCCGATGCCCACATTGGCATTGACAAGTATCGTCGGGAACGTGGCAGGGAAGAGCGTAGGTTCGGTCATAGTATTGTCGTAGTTAGGTACGAAATCCACTGTCTCCTTGTCGATATCCCTGAAAAGCTCTTCGCATATAGGTTCCAGTTTTGCTTCGGTGTATCGTGAAGCCGCGTAAGCCATATCTCTTGAATAAGCCTTGCCGAAATTGCCCTTTGACTGCACATAAGGGTGCAGAAGCGCTTCGTTTCCGCGTGAAAGCCTTACCAGCGTTTCGTATATGGCACCGTCACCGTGAGGGTTCAGCTTCATGGTGGCGCCCACGATGTTAGCACACTTTGTCAGCTTGCCCTTGATAAGTCCCATAAGGTACATGGTGTACAGCAGCTTTCTGTGGGAGGGCTTGAAGCCGTCTATCTCGGGGAAAGCACGGGACACGATAACGCTCATGGCGTAGGGCATATAGTTCTTTTCAAGGGTCTGGGTTATGGTCTCTTCCGCCACAAGTCCCGCGCCCTCAATATAAGCATCTATCTTAGGTGCAGCAGCCTTTTTAGACTCTGCCTTCTTTTTTGCCATTTATTTACTATCCTTTCGTTAACTTGTATTGGTGACAGCTAAGGAGTATCACCTTTCAGCCGCCGTCTTCGGTGAATATCTCACAGAGGCGATGCTGTCAGGGCTTGTTTTTCAGCGCTATGATCAGCACGATGGTACCGATGCCGATCAATATGAATCCGCCTATAATGAGTGTCTTGGATGAGGACGTTAGTTCGGGAACATAGTATACACTGTGGTCATCCTGGTCGTACATCACCTTGATCGAGTCACCTTCTGTGAGCTCTGTGCTCGTGCTGCCCTCTTCAATTATAGTCCTGCCGTCAAGCTCGAACTGGACGATCGTATGGAAAGTCCTGTGTTTCTTATTCTTATCGAGCTTGGCACTCATTACCTCTCCGTATACATACTCGGTACACCTGTGTTCGATCTTTCTTTGGAACGATGAAAGCGCAGTTGCCGCCAGGATGCCGACTATTATAAACAGTACGCTGAATACAATGCGGAAAGTGAACTGGAATTTTTTCAATGTGATATATCTCCTTATTTATCAGGATATGTCTGCTCCTGCCGCCATTTCCAGATATTCGGCACCGTTGTTGGTGATGAATTCCTTTCTGCCGGCAAGGTCGTCGCCCAGCAGCATATTGAACATCCACTGGGTCATCTCCACATCATCGGGATTGACCTTGATGAGCCGCCTTGTCTCGGGGTTCATGGTGGTCAGGCTCATCATATCAGCTTCGTTCTCACCGAGACCCTTCGAGCGCTGTATAGTAAAGCTCTTGCTGCCTATCATTTTCAGTATCTTGTCCTTTTCGGGCTCATCGTAGGCAAAATAAGTCTTGTCCTTTGTGGTTATCTCAAACAGAGGTGACTCTGCGATATAGACGTAACCCTTTTCTATCAGCGTTGGTGTGAGTCTGTACAGCATGGTCAGTATCAGCGTTCTTATCTGGAAGCCGTCAACGTCCGCATCGGTACATATAACTATCTTGTTCCATCGCAGATTATCGAGATTGAAGGCGGAAAGATCCTTTTTCTTGCCCGTGTTTACTTCCACGCCGCAGCCCAGCACCTTGATAAGATCGGTGATTATCTCGTTTTTGAAGATCTTGTCGTAGTCTGCTTTAAGGCAGTTGAGTATCTTACCTCTTACGGGTATCACTGCCTGAAATTCCGCATCTCTTGCCAGCTTAACGGAACCCAGCGCCGAGTCACCCTCCACGATGTAGAGCTCGCGTCTGCTGAGATCCTTAGAACGGCAGTCAACGAACTTCTGCACCTGATTTGACAGGTCGATGGTGCCCTGTAATTTCTTCTTGATATTGAGTCTGGAAGTCTCCGCACTTTCACGGGCACGTTTGTTGACCAGTACCTGTTCTGCGATCTTCAGTGCTTCGTCGGGGTTCTCGATGAAGTATATCTCCAGATTGTGCTTTAAGAACTCCGTCATGCACTCCTTGATGAACTTATTGGTTATCGCCTTCTTGGTCTGGTTCGCATAGGAAGTCTGTGTCGAGAAGGAGCTGGATACCAGCACAAGGCAGTCAGCTATATCCTGGAAGGTTATGAGCTTCTCATTTTTATTGTACTTATTATTGGACTTTAAATATGCGTTTATCTGTGAAACAAAAGCGCTCTTTACAGCCTCATCGGGTGAACCGCCATGGGACAGGAAGCTGGAGTTATGGAAGTATTCCAGCGTCTGCACCTTGTTTGAAAATACGAAGGATACGCCCAGCTTGACTTTGTACTCGGGCTTGTCCGCACGGTCACGCCCCTTGCGGTCGCCTGTGAAGAACTGCACATTCGTCAGTGTATCCTCGCCCGCTATCTCCCTGACGTAATCCGCTATGCCGTTTTCATAGTAATAGGTAGTCTCCTCGAAGGACATATTCTCCCTCTGCACCCTCAGCAGGAAAGTAACTCCGGGATTGACCACCGCCTGCTTCTTCATTATATCCTCGAAGTATTCCTTTTCGATGCTTATATCGGTGAACACATCCAGGTCGGGCTTCCAGCGGGTGCGGGTGCCTGTTTTCTTCTGCTTGGTCTCTTCCTTTTTGAGACCGCCCACGTTGTCACCCTTTTCAAAGTGCAGGTCGTACTTGAAACCGTCGCGTATTACCTCAACGTCCATATACTCCGAGGAATACTGCGTAGCACACGCACCCAGTCCGTTAAGACCCAGTGCGTACTCGTAGTTGTCGCCGGAGTTGTTGTTGTACTTGCCGCCCGCATAGAGCTCGCAGTAAACCAGTTCCCAGTTATAGCGCTTTTCACGCTGATTGTAATCCACAGGGCAGCCTCTGCCGAAGTCCTGCACCTCGATGGAATTATCAAAATACTTTGTAACGATGATCTTGTCGCCGTGACCCTCACGCGCTTCATCGATGGAGTTGGATATGATCTCAAAGACCGAATGCTTGCATCCGCTTAGTCCGTCAGAACCGAACATAACGGCAGGACGAAGGCGGACTCTGTCCTTGCCTTTCAGCAGGGTGATATCTTCATTGCCGTACTCCTGTTTATTCTTAGCCATTTCAAAACCTCACAATATGTCATCAGTGTTTAACGGTCTTTCAGAAAAACACTTGTTCTTGTTTTCGCAAACATAGTTATTATACCACATATCATCGTGATTTGTAAAGAGCTTGAACAAAAAATTTACGAATTGCCGCATACAAGGGAATAATTTTGTACTGTTATAAACTGCGTTTGCGGTATCATTGACAAACCGCCAACGTTGTGCTATAATTTTTACATAATTCATAATACTGGAGAGGATAAAATGATAATGAAAAAAATAGCCATGCTGGCTTTGACTATGGCAGCGGCAGTGCTTTCCGCAATACCCGCAGGTGCGGAATATATCGATGGTCGCAAACCCGATTATTACACCGATATCCGTGTGAACAAGCCCTACCTCAATTTCAGGGTAAAGGCAGGCGAGGATGTGGATATAAGCAATATGAAATTTGCTATAAGTAATTCCGCAGGCGAAAAGGTTGCCACCTTTACGGGCGCTGACGATACAATGAATATACTTGACAGCAATGTGCTGGATTTTTCCAATATACACTCGGCAGAGGATCTTAAAAGTTATTATTATTATCTCAATGACAGCAAGCTTTCTGATCCTTACACTTTAGATAATAAGAAAGCCAATTATCCCTGGGGGGATTTATATAACGGTGACAATTATAAGCATATAGATAGTGACGGTAAATGTTATATCCGTCCTGACGATAACTGCTACTATTATTATATCGACCCTAAGAAGTATGAAGTCGTTGATACCATGACCCTTCCCGCTAACACCGTGCTTGTTGATGTGAGCAGCGAGTATGCCACCAACGGAAACACGATCGGTTCACTTAATCTGGATGCGTTTAAAGATACACAGAAATACGAGCTGGATTATGACAATATTATGTATTACTATCACTATGCGGGAAAACGTGTGACATATAAAGCCGATACGGGTTTTTATTCGGTATTTCACAACAACGTTTCAAGCAATAGGGATAATTGCGAGGTCACAAACAAGCCTGTGAAATATTCCAGGATAAGGGTGAAGTTCAACGAGGTCTTTCCCGATCTTGCGGACGATGATCTTATTATAACAACAAATAATGATTTTTATAATCCCCCGGTATCACCCACTCTCAAATATAATATGCGCGGCGTTCAGAAAGACACTTATTTTACCGCTGTGTATCAGAGCGGTCCGGTCTTTACGGCATCTATCCCCGACAAGGATGGTTATATCGAATTCTGGCTTAACGACGAGACGATGGAAACTGTACTGTACCATAATTACTATTATCATATTGAGAAAAATGGCAAAGTCTATGCAGGCAGCGGCGGAGATGGTCGCAAAGAAGGACAATTGCCCAGGAGCATCGAGGCGCTCAGGTACAAGTTCGAGTACCCCAAGGGTGCCTACTGCCTGTACGGACTGAAGCCCGATACCTACAAGCTGTCCATCGAGGATGTAGGCGACAGCAGAGATTACAGACTTTCCCACAGCGATATAGTTATTACAGATACCAAGGATATCCAGAAAGCGGATATCACCGTCAACAAAAGACCTCTGCTGCTGGGTGATGTCAACCGCGACGGCGCCATAGACGTTACGGATATCTCCATAATAGCAGGCTACGTTAAAGGCATAAAGAAGCTGGACGGCAGAAGCCCCTTCACCGCAGACTGCAATCAGTCGGGCGGTGTGAACATAACCGATGTTGCGGCTATAGCAGCCCATGTCAAGGGATATAAGAATATACCCAGAAAATACATATAATATCAAGGCTCTCCGTGTGTAAATGCGGAGAGCTTTTTGCTGTCAGCCGGGAGTATGACAGATAATTGTGATTTGCTTCTTCCGTTTTTCTGAATTTTGTGTTAAATGCCCTTTACAAACAAAGTGATTTGTGATATAATAGCTTGAAGAATGTTTAAAGGAGGACTTAAAGTGCAGAAGGCATATCTTATTCTTGAAAACGGCACTGTATTCGAGGGAAACAGCTTTGGCGCAAGCGGCGAGGCTGTGGGAGAGATAGTGTTTACTACCGCTATGACGGGCTATCTTGAGACACTTACCGACCCCAGTTATTATGGTCAGATTGTTGTCCAGACATTTCCTCTGATCGGTAATTACGGCGTTATTCCCGAGGATTTCGAGAGCAGTCATCCCCATGTAAAAGGTTATATTGTAAGACAATGGTGTCAAGAACCCAGCAACTTCCGCTGCGAGGGTGATCTTGACATTTTTTTGCGTAAAAACGGTATCGTGGGACTTTACGGCATAGATACCAGACACCTCACCCGTATAGTAAGGGAACACGGTGTCATGAACGGAAAGATAGTTACTTCCACCGAAGGCAAGGTGCCCGAGGAGGTAAAGGGGTATAAGATCATAGACGCGGTGAAGAATACCACCTGCGATAAGGAAGAGGTATTCAAGCCCGAAGGCGAGACAAAGCGCAGAGTAGTGCTTTACGATTTCGGCGCAAAGGCAAATATCGGACGCTGCCTTGTCAACAGAGGCTGTGAGGTAACGGTGGTTCCCGCATACACAAAGGCTGAACGCATAAAGGAGCTGGCTCCCGACGGTATCATGCTGTCAAACGGTCCCGGAGATCCTGCGGAGAATGTGGAGATCATCGAAGAGCTGAAAAAGATAAGCGATATGAAAATACCGACTTTCGGTATCTGTCTTGGTCATCAGCTGCTGGCACTTGCTCACGGCGCAAAGACCGAAAAGCTGAAATACGGACACCGCGGCGCAAATCAGCCCTGTAAGGAAGTCGCAACAGGCAGAGTATATATCACCTCACAGAACCACGGCTATGCTGTTATCAGTGATACACTGCCGAACGGCGCTGTAGAGAGCTTCGTAAATGCGAACGACGGCACCTGCGAGGGCGTATGCTATACCAACGAGCCCGCATTCTCGGTACAGTTCCACCCCGAAGCTTGCGGCGGCCCTCTTGATACGGGATTCCTGTTCGACCGCTTCTGCGAAATGATCGACGAGTACAAGGGTTCTGCCGAGAACGAATGATCATTATACTATGCATGATCGATATGCATAGTTTGCTGTACAGTATGGTATATCCGTAAATAACAAGTCAGAAAGGATAGATTGAAATGCCTTTGAATAAAGAGATACGTCGTGTACTGGTCATAGGCTCGGGTCCTATCGTTATAGGTCAGGCAGCCGAGTTCGACTACGCGGGAACACAGGCCTGCCGTGCGCTGAAGCAGCAGGGTCTGGAGGTAATACTCATAAATTCCAACCCCGCCACCATCATGACCGACAATGCTATGGCGGACAAGATATATATCGAGCCCCTTACCCTTGAAACGGTAAAGAGGGTAATAATAAAGGAACGTCCCGACAGCCTGCTCTCCACACTGGGCGGACAGACAGGTCTTACTCTCTCCATGCAGCTGGCTAAGGAGGGCTTCCTTGAAAAGTACAATGTTAAGCTGCTGGGCGCAAATCCCGAGACAATCGACAAAGCTGAGGACAGACAGATGTTCAAGGATACGATGGAGTCGATAGGTCAGCCCTGCATACCCTCAAAGGTGGTAAATACCGTTGAGGACGCTGTCGCTTTCTCGAAAGAACCCGGCATCGGCTTCCCGCTGATAATCAGACCCGCATTCACACTGGGCGGAACAGGCGGCGGTATCGTTAATAATGAGGAAGAGCTTATCGAGATCACGAGGAACGGTCTGTACCTGTCGCCTATCACACAGGTGCTGGTAGAAAAGTGCATCGCAGGCTGGAAAGAGATCGAGTTCGAGGTAATGAGAGACTCGAAGGGCAACGTTATAACAGTATGCTCGATGGAGAACTTTGACCCCGTTGGCGTACACACAGGTGACTCCATAGTTATCGCGCCCGCAGTAACTCTCGCAGACAAGGAATATCAGATGCTGCGTTCCGCTGCACTGAAGATCATCGATACCCTTAAAGTAGAGGGCGGCTGTAACTGTCAGTTCGCACTGAACCCCGAGACCTTTGAGTATGCGGTAATAGAAGTTAACCCCAGAGTTTCCCGTTCTTCCGCACTGGCTTCCAAGGCTACGGGCTACCCGATAGCAAAGGTTGCTGCGCAGATAGCGATAGGTTATACCCTCGACGAGATAAAGAATGCCGTAACAGGCAAGACCTACGCTTGCTTTGAGCCTGCCCTTGACTACGTCGTAGTAAAGCTGCCCAAGTGGCCCTTTGACAAGTTCGTATACGCAAAGCGTGAACTGGGTACCCAGATGAAGGCTACCGGTGAGGTAATGGCTATCGGCACTACTTTCGAGCAGGCTATCATGAAGGCTGTACGCGGTGCGGAGATAGGTCACGACTGCCTTATCTCACCCAAAATGCTGGATCTTACCGATGATGAGGTAAAGGCGAAGCTGCATGAACCCAGCGATGAGAGAATGTTCGTGGTGTACGAAGCACTCCGCCGCGGTGTTACCGTAGATGAGATACACTCCATCACTATGATAGACGAGTGGTTCCTGAACAAGCTGTGTAAGCTGATAGATATGGAGCGTGAGCTTGCTAAGGGCAGCGTTTCCCGGGAAACATACCTTGAAGCCAAGAAGATGGGCTATCCCGACAAGGTGATAGAGCGCATATCGGGTGAGAAGATCAATGAGCCCGCACACGCAGTATTCAAGATGGTTGATACCTGTGCGGCTGAATTTGCGGCAAATACCCCCTACTTCTACTCCACCTACGATGAAGAGGACGAAGCTGCCGAGTTCATTGCAGAGCAGAAGCAGAAGAAGGATACAGTTATAGTATTCGGTTCGGGTCCTATCCGTATCGGTCAGGGCATAGAGTTTGACTATGCATCCGTACACTGCGTATGGGCACTGAAAGAGCACGGTTATGACGTAGTTATCGTAAACAACAACCCCGAGACTGTCTCCACTGACTTTGATACTGCGGACAGACTGTACTTCGAGCCGCTGACCAACGAGGACGTTATGAATATTATCCGCGTTGAGAAGCCCGTAGGCGTAGTTGTAGCTTTCGGCGGACAGACCGCTATCAAGCTGACCAAGCACCTCAACGAGAACGGCGTGAAGATACTGGGTACTCCTCCCGATTCCATAGATGCAGCAGAGGACAGAGAGCGTTTTGACGAGCTGCTGGAAGAACTGCACATCAAGCGTCCCGAGGGCTTTACCGTAATGACCTGCGAGGAAGCACTTGAAGTTGCTGACAAGATAGGCTATCCTGTACTTATGAGACCTTCTTATGTACTGGGCGGTCAGAACATGATAATCGCTTTCAATGAAGCTGATATCAAGGAGTATATGGCTATCATACTCGACCAGGGCATCGAGAACCCTGTGCTGATCGATAAGTACCTCATGGGCATCGAGCTGGAGATAGACGCTATATGCGACGGCGAGGATATACTTATTCCCGGTATCATGGAGCATATCGAGAGAACAGGTATACACTCGGGCGACTCCATAGCTGTATACCCTGCATGGAATGTAAGCGACAGACTGATAGACAAGGTCGTTGACTGCTCCAAGAGACTGGCACTCTCCCTGAAAACAAAGGGTCTTGTAAATATACAGTACCTTATATATGACGACGAGCTCTATGTAATAGAAGTAAATCCCCGTTCATCAAGAACTATACCCTATATCTCAAAGGTAACGGGCGTGCCTATGGTAGATCTTGCTACAAAGGCTATGCTGGGCGAAAAGCTGAGAGATATGGGCTATGGTGTGGGTCTGCACCCGAATTCTCCGTATGTGGCAGTCAAGGTGCCTGTGTTCAGCTTTGAGAAGCTGATAGGCGTTGATAACCATCTGGGACCTGAGATGAAGTCTACCGGTGAGGTGCTTGCAGTATCAAGCTCGCTGGAGGAATCGCTCTACAAGGGACTTACTGCGGCAGGCTACAAGCTGGAGCAGAAGGGCGGCGTGTTCATAACCGTCCGTGACTCCGATAAGAAGGAGATACCCCAGACTGCAAAGATGTTTGCCGATCTCGGATTCAAGATATACGCTACCGAAGGCACCGCTGCGGTGCTGAAAGAGCACGGCATTGAAGCCGAGCCTGTAAAGAAGATACACGAGAGCGACGTGAATACCCTTACACTTATCGAGAGCGGCAAGGTGAATTATGTTATCTCCACTTCTTCAAAGGGACGTATACCTTCGAGAGACTCCGTTAAGATAAGAAGAAAGACAGTTGAGTGGAACATACCCTGTCTGACCTCGATAGATACGGCAAATGCCATAGCTGCTTCCATAAGGAGCAAGTACAACGAATCGAATACCGAGATCGTTGATATAAACAATATGCGCCGTGAAAAGACCACACTGCACTTCACAAAGATGCACGGCTGCGGAAACGACTACGTTTACTTCAACTGCTTTGACAGGATGATAGACAATCCCGAGGGCTTTGCACTGAACCTTTCCGACAGACATTTTGGTATAGGCGGCGACGGTGTTATACTGGTATGCCGTTCAAAGATAGCTGATGGCAGGATGAGAATGTTCAATCTCGACGGCTCCGAAGGTAAGATGTGCGGAAACGGTATACGCTGTGTGGCGAAGTTCATGCGTGACAACGGACTTGTTGACCGCGACAGAATGACCATCGAGACCCTTTCGGGCATAATCAAGGTAAAGCTGAGCAGGCATTACGGTGAAGTCGATGGTGCTACTGTTGATATGGGCGCTGCGATACTCGATCCCGAGAAGATACCCTGCACACTCCCCGCTGATGAGAACGGCATGATCGTTAACAGGGAAGTGGAGATAGCAGGCGGCAAGCATCACATCACCTGCGTATCTATGGGTAATCCTCACTGCATCGTATTCATGAACAATATCGATGATATGGATATAGAGACAGTCGGACCTAAGTATGAACATGATGCTATATTCCCCGAGAGGGTGAATACCGAGTTCATCAAGGTGATAGACAGCCATACACTTAAAATGCGTGTATGGGAGCGCGGTTCGGGCGAGACCTTTGCCTGCGGAACAGGCGCTTGTGCAGCTGTGGTGGCAGCGGCACTCAACGGCTACGTTCCCAAGAACGAGGATGTAACTGTTATGCTGCGCGGCGGCAACCTGAAAATACGTTACACCGATGAAGCAGTATTCATGACAGGTGAAGCTGTGACGGTATTCGAGGGCGATATCAAAGTCTGATATACGTTTCGGATGAGGGTGATAAAATGGACAAAATGACTATTAGCTGGATACTGGCAGGAGCCATGTATGGCTTGCCGGGACTGGCGATGATAATAATCAACTATTATGTCATCCTCAAAGGCTGGCGGAACAGCAAAGACCCCGAAAAGGCGGGCGAATATGTCCCTTCGGGGGCACCGCTGCTGGGCGGAGTGCTTGTTGCGGTGGGTCTGGTGGTCGCTTTGCAGCGCAAACATATATGGGTCATCGCTTTTCCTCTGCTGCTTGATCCGGGAGGGATATCGGGGATCATTTGGTCGCTGCTGCCGGATAAAAAGAAAAAAGATTGATCATTTACAGCACTTTCGTCTTTTGGCGGAGGTGCTGTCTTATTTGTTGTACATATTTTGGTACTTAAAGCGCAGGCGGTTAGTTATAATAAACTATTTTGCAAAAATCGCTTGTAATTTACATGGTTTCGTGGTATAATAGTAATGTTAGTATTTTACTGTAAAGGAGTATGACCATGAGCGAAGAAAGAATACCCAAGAGAAGTGAAGTCGCCAAGGAGAATACCTGGGCGCTGGAAGATATTTATCCCACTGATGAAGCGTGGGAAGCTGCACTTGAAGAGCTGAAAAAGTATCCCGAACGAATAGTATCCTACAAGGGCAGGCTGGGCGAAAGCGCAGATACTCTGCTGGAATATCTGAAAATATGCGATGATATATCGGTAGCGGTGGACTCTATCGCCAACTATGCACAGCGCAGATCCGACGAGGATACAGCAGTTGCAAAGTATCAGGGCTATGTGGGTCAGATGATGAACGTGTTCGTTGCGATAAATGCCGCAGGCAGTTTTGAGACCCCCGAGCTTATATCTATACCCGATGAAAAGCTGGAGTGCTTCTATAAGGAAAACAGCGGGCTGGAGCTTTACCGCCGTCACCTGACACGCATCCGTGTGAAGAAGGAGCATATCCTTTCCGAAGCCGAGGAGCGTCTGCTGGCGATGACGGGCGAGATGGGCAATTCTGCCGATAATATCTATTCCATGTTCGCTGATGCAGACCTGAAATTTGAGGACGCGACCGACAAGGACGGCAAGAAGCATCAGGTAACACACGGCAGCTATATACCGCTGGTAAAGGATGCCGACAGGGAACTGCGCAAGTCCGCATTCACCTCGATGTATAAGGGCTACGGCAATTTCCGCAACACCTGTGCCGCTACCCTCAATGCACAGATGAAGGCACTAGAATTCTATTCAAAGGCAAGGAATTATGGTTCCGCCCTTGAAAGCGCACTTTCCGCTAACGAGGTGCCTGTGGAGGTGTATCATAATCTTATTCAGGCAGTTCACGATAATATGAACTATATGTACGACTATGTGGCACTGCGCAAAAAGCTGCTGGGCGTTGACGAACTGCATTACTATGACCTCTACACGCCGATAGTATCGGATTTCAAGATGACTGTGACCTTTGAGGAAGCTAAGGAGACGGTGCTGAAAGCCCTTGCACCTATGGGTGAGGACTACCTTGCCATCCTGCGCGAAGGCTTCGAGAACCGCTGGATAGACGTTTACGAGAACGAGAACAAGACCAGCGGCGCATATTCCGCA
Source organism: uncultured Ruminococcus sp. (assembly GCF_946187255.1). Classification (GTDB taxonomy): domain Bacteria; phylum Bacillota; class Clostridia; order Oscillospirales; family Ruminococcaceae; genus Hominimerdicola. Next base: position 7,130 of record NZ_CAMHRZ010000016.1, on the reverse strand, counting down.
GGTGCGAGAGTTCACCCCTTTGTACTGCTGAACCACAAGGACACCCTTGACTGTATGTTCACACTTGCACATGAGATGGGTCATGCGATACATTCATATCTGTCCAACAAGACACAGCCTGTGGTATACAGCGATTATGTAATATTCGTGGCAGAGGTGGCATCCACCTGCAACGAGGCGCTGCTGATGCAGTATCTGCTTGCCCACACCGATGACAAGAAGGAGAAGGCATATCTCATAAACTATTTCCTTGAGCAGTTCCGCACGACCCTTTATAGGCAGACCATGTTCGCTGAGTTTGAACTGAAATGCAGCGAGATATGTGCAGCAGGTCAGTCTCTCACCGCCGATGAGCTTTGCGAGATCTACGGTGAGCTTAACAAGCTGTATTTCGGTGACGGTGTTGTACTGGATGAGGATATCAAGATGGAATGGGCAAGGATACCTCACTTCTACTATGATTTCTATGTATACCAGTATGCAACGGGTTATTCCGCTGCGATTGCGCTCTCTCAGCGCATATTGAAGGAGGGTGCGCCCGCAGTCAAGGACTATATCGAGGGCTTCCTCTGCGGCGGCTGTTCGGCTGACCCCATAACTCTGCTGAAAAATGCGGGTGTGGATATGTCCACCACCAAGCCTGTTACAGATGCACTGGCGATGTTCGGTGATCTCATAAAACAGATGGAAGAGCTCAATTCATGATATTAGTGCAAAAAAAGAGGAAGTATTGAAATATGTATAAAATCAAAGATCTGTATGACCTGGATCATACACTGGCAGCCGATCATCTTAAAAAGTTTGAGTATCCCTGGGAGGCTTTAGCGGGTATATCCGACTTTATCTACGAACTGGGCAAGACCCTTGACCCCAACGAATACGAGCAGCGCGGAGAGGGTGTATGGGTACACAAGACCGCAAAGGTTTTCCCCACCGCATATCTGGGTGCGCCCTGCATAATCGGTGCAAATACGGAAGTCCGCCACTGCGCATTTATACGCGGTTCAGCCCTTGTGGGTGAGGATTGTGTTGTTGGAAACAGCGTTGAACTGAAAAACGTCATCCTGTTCGACCATGTGCAGACACCCCACTACAACTATGTTGGTGATAGCATTCTCGGCTATTTCAGCCACATGGGTGCGGGCTCCATCACTTCAAATGTCAAGTCCGACAAGAAGAACGTAATAGTCCGTGACGGCAGCGAGAAAGTCGAAACGGGCATAAAGAAGTTCGGCGCCATGCTGGGCGATCATGTGGAGGTAGGCTGCAATGCGGTCTGCAATCCCGGCACGGTCATCGGCAGGAACAGCAATGTTTATCCCACTTCCTGCGTGCGCGGCGTTGTACCGGAAAATTCCATCTGGAAGGACAACGGCGAGATAATCCATAAGGAAGACAGGGAATAGTTTAAAGTATAAGAAGTTAAGATAACGCCACAGTATTTTTGATATATCTTCGGAATACTGCGGCGTTTCTGTTGACGATCATAAGGACAGAACAGAGTTTGGAGGCGGAATATATGTCGGAAAGACCGGAATTAAGCAAAGATATGGACTCCGATACCTTTCGGGAGTATTATTATCTTAAAGAGGAACTGACGGCTTTTTGCAGAGAAAACGGTTTGCCCGCATCCGGCGGAAAGACCGAACTGACGGAGAGGATAGCCTATTATCTTGAAACGGGAAAGATCCTGCCGCCTGCAAAGACCATTAAAAGGAAGCCTGTGCTTTCTTCCGAGATCACAAGAGAGAGCGTCATCGAGGAGAATTTTGTCTGTTCGGAAAAGCATCGGGAATTTTTCAAAAAAGAGATAGGTGATACTTTCTCGTTCAATGTAGCTTTCCAGAAATGGCTCAAAAGCAATTCGGGAAAGACCTACAGCGATGCTATATCAGCCTACTATGAGATACTCACCGAGAAAAAGAAAGGGAAAGCAGCTATCGACAAGCAGTTTGAATACAACACCTATATCAGGGATTTCTTTGCGGACAACAAGGGAAAGACTTTGGAAGATGCGATCAAATGCTGGAAATACAAAAAAGGCTTAAAAGGTCACAACAAATATGAGCGCTCCGATCTGTCGGTTTTATAGTATAAAAATGCCCCGAGACTGCTCTCGGGGCTGTTTTACTGTATGTACGAGCCTTGTACTGTCACTTCGTCAGTGCATCTGCAAGCTCTGCAAGTGCCTTTTCACTTTCGGCATTGAGGGCGGACTTGATGGTCACAACAGGCTCAACAAGAGTTATGTCCTTGAACTTCTCCACATAGCCCTTGATTATCCTTGCTGCCGAAGGTGCCCACGAACCGTTTTCCACGATAGCCACCTTGCGGTTGCGGTAGGTCTTGTCGCGCAGGTGCATCAGCAGTTCTTCCATTGGCGGGAAAACGCCGCCGTCGTATGAGGATGACATGAGCACCAGCCTGTCATAGCGGAATGCGTCTTCTACTGCCTCAGCCTGATCGTCGCGGGTGATATCGGCAAGAGATACCTTTTCGGCACCGCGTGCTTCAAGCATCTCTTTCAGCTTTTCAGCGGCGGCGAGAGTGTTGCCGTGTATCGAAGCGCAGGCAATGAATATACCCTTGTTCTCGGGCTGATAGCTCGACCAGGTGTTGTATAATCCGACATAATAGTCCAGATTTTCGGTCAGTATCGGACCGTGCAGCGGGAGTATCATTCTGATATCCAGTGCGGCAGCCTTTTTGAGAACAGCCTGCACCTGTGCGCCGTACTTGCCGACGATATTGAAGAAATAACGTCTTGCCTCACAAGCCCAGTCCTCATCGGTATCCAGTGTGCCGAACTTGCCGAAAGCATCAGCAGAGAAGAAAGCACCCTCGCTGGACTCGAATGTCATCATTACTTCGGGCCAGTGTACCATAGGTGTCATGAAGAATGTCAGCTTGTGGCTGCCCAGTTCAAGGGTATCGCCCTCCTTGACAGTAACGCTTCTTTCACTCAGACCGGGTATGTCAAAGAACTGTCCCAGCATAGTAAAGGTCTTGGCATTGCCGACTATCTTCATATCAGGGTACTCAGCCATAAGTGCCGCTATATTTGCGGAATGGTCGGGTTCAACGTGCTGTACCACCAGATAATCGGGCTTTCTTCCGTTCAGTGCATTTTTCAGGTTGCCTGACCAGGTCTCGCTGACCCTCTTGTCGGCGGTATCCATAACGCATATTTTCTCGTCGAGTATCACATAGGAGTTGTATGCCATACCGTTGGGTACATCATACTGACTTTCAAACAGGTCAAGATCCTTGTCGTCAGCGCCGATATAAACGATGCTGTCGGAAATTTTGATATCAGACATAGTAATAACCTCCTAAAAACATATATTTTATATAGTTATTTTACCATGACAGCATTATTTTGTCAATCCCAAATATATGTATGCTGACATGAGTAAAAAATAACGACATCTGTCAAAATAACGCTTGACTTTTTGCTCCTGCGGTGTTATCATAGTTACAATAGGTTACGTTTTCTACAGTCGGAAAGGACTTGATGATATGGGCGCAGAGCTTTCAAAGGAACAAAAGCGTTATACTCTTGGAGAGGAGATATTCAACTCCGTCAGTCACGGTATAGGCGGCGGGCTTGCCATCGCGGGAACGGTGGTGCTTATAGTATTTGCTGCGATTAACTCAAATGCATGGGGCGTGGTCAGCAGTGCGATATACGGAGCATCGCTGATAATACTTTATACCATGTCAACGCTTTATCACGCACTTACCAACCGCAGAGCAAAGTTCTTTTTCAGGATAATGGATCACAACACCATATTCTTTCTGATAGCGGGCACCTATACACCCATCACGCTGGTGCCGCTGAGGGGCGCTTTCGGCTGGGTGCTTTTCGGTACTATATGGGCGGCGGCTGTGGTGGGCATAGTTCTCAACTCCATCGACCTTGAAAAATTCCGCAAACCGTCGGTGGTATGCTATATCCTCATGGGCTGGGGAGTAGTCTTTGCGGTAAAGCCCATGCTTGTGTCGGTCAACCGTCTCTCGCTGATATTCCTGCTGACAGGCGGGCTGTTTTACACCTTTGGTGTGATATTCTATGTGCTGAAAAGCAAGAGGTATTTCCACTCGGTATGGCACCTGTTCACCATCGCGGGAAGTGTTTTCCACTGGTTCGCCATATTGTTTATCATCGTCAGAGACAGCAGATGAAATGACGGCAGAATACAATCATAACAGTAAATATTTTCAAAAGGCGCTTCACGATAATTCGCAGGAAGCGCCTTATTTCATGCAGGCGCGTGCATTTATGCGGGTGCCTGTTTTCGTGTCATTTTCATCATTGATTGAAAGCAAAAACATATTAATCATATTCTGCGTTTTTGATTTTGCAATCAGCCATATAAATTAATATACGCTTAATAAGTTGAACACAAATATTTCATCGAAGAATAGTATAATTAACAAGTGAATTTAGACATCTGTAAAAAAAACAGATTATTGTAAAAAAGTCCGATTATTGTAAAAAAATCCGATGGCTGTAAAAAAGTGTCGGAGAATGATCCCGAAAGGCAAGGAATGAAAAAGCTTTATATTTTTGATCTTGACGGTACTCTGGTAAACTCGTTGGAGGATCTGGCAGATTCGGTCAACATCGTGCTTGAAAGGCATGGTTACCCCGTTCATACGGTGGAGGAGTACAGATATTTCGTCGGCAACGGCGCACTTAAACTTATCGAAAGGTCGCTTCCCGAGGAAGCTCGCAGTGAGGCTGAGATACGCTCGATACACGCGGAGTACAGCGGTGTGTATATGGAGCATCTGCTGTGTAAGACAAAGGCTTACGACGGTATCGCGGAGCTTATTGAAGAATTGAAGAGCCGTGGCTGTCTGCTGGCGGTGGCTTCAAACAAGCCCGATATCCATTCAAAGAAAGTGGTGGAAGCCATTTTCGGTAAAGGTGTTTTTGACAGCATTCACGGCAAGCGGGAGGGCGTTCCCACCAAGCCCAATGCCGCTATAATACAGGATATCCTGGCGGAGCTGGGAGTTGATGCAAAGGACTGCATACATTCGGGGGACTCAAATGTGGATATGGAAACTGCTGTAAATGCAGGGATAGATCGTATCGGCTGTACATGGGGATTTCGTACAGAGGAAGAGCTGAGGGCGGCGGGCGCAGAAAAGATAGCGCATACACCCGCTGATATACTGCGGTTCACCGAAGATGCGGAGTAATATACGGAGGCAATCATTATGACAGATATGAATAGTTTTTACAAACAGTTTATCCGCGAGGAATTTGACGGTGAGGGCAACCTGAAAAACCTGGAGCTCACACTGAAAGAGGACTTCAATTTCGGATATGATGTTATAGACGAGATAGCTAAGGCTTATCCCGATAAGAAGATACTCCACTGGGTCAACGATCACGGCGGTGAAAAGATATTCACCTACGAGGATATGCGCAGGCTGACAAATCAGTGTGCGAATATGATGCTGGCTCACGGCGTTAAAAAAGGCGATATGCTGCTGGCAGTGCTCAAAAGGCATTACGAGTTCTGGATACTTGCCTACGGTCTGATAAAGATCGGCTGTGTGCTGATACCTGCCACCAGCCAGCTGATGCCGAAGGATTACATATACCGTTTCAACGCAGCAGGCGTGAAGTATGTCTGTGCCACCTATTTTGACGAAGTGGCGGACCGTATCGATGAAGCCTGCAAGACTTATGACGGCATAAAGGAGAAGTTCATCTGTCGCGGACAGAAGGACGGCTGGACGGACTTTATGGAAGAACTGTCCAAATACCCGGATACTCTTGAAAAACAGCCGCTGACAAAGCATGATTATATGCTGGCGTATTTCAGCTCGGGCACAACAGGTCAGCCCAAGATGGCTATACACGCAAATGCCTACGCTGCGGGTTCTATAACCACTGCTAAATACTGGCACCACGTTGACGAGACTTCCGTTCATCTGACGGTATCAGAGTCTGGCTGGGCAAAGTGTGCATGGGGCAAGATGTTCGGTCAGCTTATATGCGGTGCGGAAGAATTCATATATGATATGGACAGATTTCATCCCGACAAGATGCTGACGGTATTGCAGGACTACAATATCACATCCTTCTGCGCACCGCCTACCATGTACCGTTTCTTTATAAAGGAGGGTCTGGGCAACTATGATCTTTCGGGCATAAAGTACAGCTGTATCGCGGGTGAAGCCCTCAACGCCGAGGTATTCAACCGCTGGAAGGAGTATACGGGTCTTGAACTGATGGAAGGCTTCGGACAGACAGAGGGTGTCGTTATGGTGGCGAACTTCTTTGGCATGAAGCCAAAGCCGGGTTCTATGGGCAAGCCGTCGCCGCTTTATGATATCGATATAATCCGCAAGGACGGCACAAGCTGTGACGTGGGTGAAACAGGCGAGATAATCATCCGCACCGAAAGGGGCAAGCACCCCGCACTGTTCCTGGAGTATTACCGCAATCCCGAGCTGACCGAAAAGGCATGGCGCGGCGGGGTATACCACACGGGCGACACCGCATACCGTGATGAGGACGGATACTTCTGGTATGTGGGCAGAACGGACGATCTTATAAAGGCGTCGGGTTATCGTATAGGACCCTTTGAGATAGAGAGCATCCTTATGGAGCATCCTTCGGTAATGGAAGTAGCTGTAACGGCAGCCGATGATGAGATACGCGGCAAGGTAGTCAAGGCGACTATCGTGCTCGCAAAGGGGTACACGGGTTCGCCCGAACTGGTGAAGGAATTGCAGACCTATGTAAAGAAGTCCACTGCGCCGTATAAATACCCGCGTATCATCGAGTTCGTTGACGAACTTCCCAAGACGGACAGCGGCAAGATACGCCGTGTAGAGATACGCGACAACGACCATAAAAAGTATGAGGAAGCTCATCACGCAAAGTAATATAACGGCGATATAGATACAAATGTATATGAGCCATAGTATTTTTGATATATTTATCAGAAATACTATGGCTTTTGCTATTGACAAATAAAATGTGAATTGATATAATAACTAATGGGAGATAATCGTTATTTTACAGGGGTGTATTATGTCCATATACAGATCAGCGGAAGGAAAAGCAATAAATGACCTCATATTTACGCAGTATCTTGCGTATC
>NZ_CAMHRZ010000015.1 GCF_946187255.1 uncultured Ruminococcus sp. | reverse complement strand
ATTGGTGCAATGATGACAAAAGAGTGCATGAGAAGTTGTAAAAAGTGCTAAAAGCGGGCGCCATGATTGACAGGAGGATAAAAATATGGTATTATTATGAATAACGATGAGGGGACGGCACCCATAACAAAAAACGGACATCGCATCAATTGAATAAGTTGGTTACAAGGGGGAGGACACCCATGAAAAAAAACATCATTGTAACGGACGCAAACGGGAACGTAATAGGCAGCACCTATCCCAAAAGGGCTGAGGGGCTGGTAAGGAACGGTCGGGCAGAGTATGTCAGCGACTGTGAGATACGTCTCATATCTGCTCACTCTCCGGCCGCAGAGATAAAAACGGAGGAACAACAGATGAGCAAGATAATAGAATTTGATCCCAGGAAATTTGCGTTTGACAAGAGCTGCCGCCTTAATTCGGGGCAGCGTGCATTTATGACTACATCTCTCGGCAATGCCGAGGTATGGGAGATAGGCGACCACGACAAGCACAGGACGCAGATAATCAGCAAGATGAAGCTGCAGAAGTATACCGATTATACCTTCCGCTTTGCTATGGCAGGCGGACACAATGAGGACGGTACCGAGGTATCGCTGGTCAATATCTATCCCGAGAACAGGTGGGGCGAAAGACTTACCTATGCACTGGATAAGAGCAGATACGAGCCTGTTGTGAGCAAGCGCGACAAGACAGGTCTGCTGAGAGTATTCGAGCTGCCTTTCAACACAGGAGACTCGGAGGACTGGAATATCATCATAGTGCAGGAGCTGGCTCCCGCAAGATTCATGGCACCGCTGAACAATTCGGCTTACGAGGGCATGAGCAATATGACCTATCAGCAGTGGATAGCGGAGAACGGCAGGAGACGCGGTCTTTTCGGCAGAGATACGGGCAGGGATAACGGCTTCGGCTTTAACTTTGCCGATCCCTTCGCGGGCGGCAGTACCTTCCGCAAGTTGCTGGATATGGCTAAGCAGGGCTTTGATGTGGACAGGATAATCGACAAGGCAAAGCAGGGCTTCGATATCGACAGTGTTATCGAGCAGGTAAAGCAGGGCATCGACCCCGACGGGAATATGTTCAGCGGGAACACCTCAAAGCCCGATTATGTTGATAACGGCGAGGATACGCCCAAGGGCTTCACCACAGGCAGGAACGGACAGAACTTTTCTTACTCCGGTGAGGATATATCCGAGAGCGAGCTGGCGGACAAGCTGGTAGCTATGGGCAGCTGCTGCAATCTTTTATTCACTGATATGACAGTGAATGCTGCAAGTGACCGCAGCTTCATGATGATAGGCAGTGCGGCAGCCAACAGCAATATCACTTTCGAGGACGTTAAGATGACCGCCTACGCACTTTCGATGATAATCGCAAAGGTGGGCAACAACTGCAACGTCAAATTCAACAGGGTGACAGTTACCGATGACGGGCTTGCCATGATGATCGATGCCGACAGCAGCTGCAGCGGTGTGATACTCACGCTCAACGAGGTAACTCTGCCGAAGCAGGCGCTGGACCTTATCTACAAGAAGTTCATTGACGGCTGCAACATCACAGCGAACAATATATCCGCTACATTCACCGCACCGAAGGAGGATGCTTTCAAGGAAGCTCCCAAGACGGCGGCAAACGATCAGGATAACACCAAGCGCAGGAACACTGCGGGTTCATCCGATAAGGGCGGGCTCAACTTCACCAGTATGCTGAGATCGACTTTCGAGAACGCGGCAGAGGGTCTTAATACCTTCGGTGAGATGATGCGCAAGGCTGAAAGCGACATAAACAATGTTATAGATGATATTGTCAACGACAAAAAAGATCCGCCGAAAAACGGCGATGATGACGAGGATCAGAACGATTGATCTGCTTTGAACAATAAAAATACGGACGGTACACGCTGTGTGCCGTCCGTTTGCTGTTTTAGAGTGTTACCGATGTTGTAAGTTCTTCTTCCGCTATATACTCATAGCCGTCATCTTCGTCCCTGTCCTGTTCTTTGAGGATATCGGATGTGAAAATAACGATGTAGTAAAATGCGAATACCAGTGCTCCGATGGGTATCAGGAAAGCGTGAACTATGAAGGTCACAGGGGTCAGCAGTCCGCCGCCTGTCCTTGTCTTTTTCAGCGAGCAGCCGCCTGCACTGTAGGTGAATATCCTTGTGTAGACAAGCAGGAAAGTCACCTCAAGGAAGCCGGTGATCGTTGACTGTATGAGGCTCCTGCTTTGGAGCAGCAGCGTCTTTGCAGCTTCTTTCAGGTCTTCATCAGCAGTCTTTGACATGATGATGGTAGTTACTTCACTGAATTTTTTCAGAGACTCGGTCTGAATGAGCAGCAGTTCAAATTTTCCCTTGATGATGTTGAAAAATACTATCGCTACGACTATGTTTATAAATGATGCGAGTATCGCTGTCAGCGAATGGCTTATGCCGCATCTCGCCCTCATATTCAGCTCTGCGGTGTCATCGCCCATCCAGTCGTTGATTATAGGCGACTTTACCATGAAGACTATCGAGAGCAGTATCGATACCAGAAGTATCACACCGATGACCACCACCATCGTTTCGGAAACGGGCTTCGTGCCCTCTTCCGTCAGAAGTTCGGGCGAGATATCAAGTGCGTATTTCTTAACGATCTTGTTCATCATCACGTTAGCCAGCAGCGGGCTGTACGCAAATATCGCGCCCACAAAGATGGCTGTCTGCACCAATGGTCTGATAATATCGGGCAGAATGTATTTTCCCGCCAGCTTTATGATCATAAATATGCAGATAAAAGAAGTTAGAATAATAGATAAAATCACAGTAGATCCTCCTTTGATCGATATTTACAGGTCATTTTTAGGTACGATCTTCTGATTGTCGATCCTCAGGGTGGTGGGGTCGATCCAGTATCTGTTAGTAAACAGATTGTATTTTGCATTGCATACGATCAGCGCACCATCTCTGATCAGCTTATGCTCCATAGGGTTCAGTTCACCGAAAAAGCTGACCCTGTAGACCATGTTGCTTTTCTTGTCCTTAGGGTTTGCAGCGGCATTCTTGACCTTGAATTTGTACATCCTCTTGCTGTTGACCTGCTTGTTGACCAGACGCAGAAAGATATAGGAAACCAGATCTAAGCTCTTTTTTCGTTTTTTGGGGCCGCGATAATCGTAGATCTCCCCGCGTATATTCATTTTAGATCACTCCCTTGAATAATTATAGTAAACGACATGAGAAAATGCACTCCGAGAACGAGTAAAAGTCCGATATATGCTTTTGCGAAGTTCGCAAAGCAGCAATTTCAATGTCGGTTAATATACATATCTCATAGTTGTCTGAGATTTTCCATAAATTCGCTCTGTCCTTTACCGCCTCTGTTGTTGTTCTGCGACAGGAAGCTGTATACGGTCTCCCTTATCAGCTTGATGATCCCCGCTTCGTCATCTGCCAGCCTGCTGCCGATACGCGACAGCTTGGTATAAAGATCGAGAGCCTTGATATCTTTGCAATAGCTCTTGTTCGATTCCAGTGCGGCAGAGAAAGCCGATACCTGCGGGAATTCCAGAGCGATATAGAATGTAAAGTAGGAAAGATAGTAAAGCAGGATATAATACATCGATGCAGGTTTCTGCAGGCTGTCCCTGAGTGTATCCGTGATGTATGTATCAATATCCGCCATTACGTTTTCCAGCTCATCATGTGTGCAGTTGAGCAGACGTATAGCCTTTTCTGCCAGTACTATAGCATCAGTGCGTTCAACCTTGCCGTAGGTCGCCCTATTGAGATCCAGCTGGTTGTTCACATCGATATACAGCGAGCCTATCTCGCGTATAAACAGTATCTCTGCAAGGGAGTGGGCTGTGGGGAACAGATTTTCGCCCGCGCTTTTTATGGCAGCCTTGTTGGGTTGATTTATCGAGTCCTGGGCATTTCCCCATATCATGCTGCCCATTGCGGTCTCAAACGCCTTGCGGTTCCTGTCATTGTTGAATACGACTTTATCCGATAAAGAGTCCTTTCTCGGCTTGATCTCAAACCACCTTTCCTGTTCAGCCTTTGGCTTCCACGACTGTGTGGCATCCAGCTGCATATAGATGCCCTTTAAACGCTGTATCGCTTCATCGTCCGCATACACATCATCCTGTGAAGCTGTGTTGTTCTGCGGTGAATACACACCGGCGGTTTCTAAGCCGCTCTGCCCCGAAAACGTCCTTGCTTTTTTGGCTGAATAAACATTTTGTATCTGGCTTTGCAGATTGTTGCCTGAAAAGCTGATATCGAAGTCATTCGTTCCAGGATCGCTCATCCCGTTTTTCATGAGATGATCCTTAACCAGAGATACCTGCCCTTTGGTCTCAAAGACAGAGGAATTTGAGTTCTGCGCAAAGGGGTCAACGGTGTCGGGACCCGACTTTATTGTGGCAGGTGGCATTGCATCATCGTATCCCGATGCTGTAACAGGTGAAGTCCTGACTCTGTCGGCGGTCCCCGCACTTGGGATATGTCCGTCGTATCCGATGATCTTCAGCTTGTGGAAGTAATCACTCAGCATACCTGCTCTGCTGCTGTCGCCGTTTGTATGCTCAGCGATATCTTCAAGCAGTTTTTCACAAAGCGACTGGAAATTATCCATCCTGTCATCGATGACAGCGGACTTGGTATTGCATTCATTTTGCATGAGCTCGATCTTTTGCCGAAGCTCGCTGATATTGTGTTCGATACCGGCGACTTCATCTTGGAGCTCCAGTATCTCATCACTCATTTTTTTGAGAGCATCGACTTCCCTGTCAAAGACATCGGTCTCCTGCTTTGCTTTTGCCGCTGCGATCTTCTGCTGCTGTTGCTGCTGCTGCTGGAGCTGCTGTTCCTTGATATGCTGCTGTTCGCTGTTGTGCTTGTTGTATGCTTCCTCCATCTGCATGACGAACTTGTCTGCTTTGTAGTTGAAGCATTTGTAGCGCCTCAGTTCGGTATACACAGCCATGTATGCTTCGGGGTTCCTCTTGCCCTCCAGCATTATCTGTGCCATCCTGAACAGTTTGAAGTATATGGTGACTTCTTCGGGATTTTTAATGAAGACATCACGCAGGATATACTTATTCAGTATCTTTTCGATATTCTCATTGGGTGCGGACTGCTTTGTTGCCAGGTTCGCCAGGTACTTTATGTAAACATCCGCATGAGGTTCGTCGATCACCTTGTTGCAGACTATCACACGGTCGTGTATCTGTCTTGCGCTGGTGGCAAGGTCGCTGAAATATTTGCTGTTGAGCACAGCTATATTCGCCTTGAAGCCGTTGATGTTCGTCGAGGTTATGTTCGACACAAAGGACACCATGTGACGTACCAGCGGCGGCAGTACAGCCACCACCTGCCGTATGTACCCGAAGCTCAGACTGATGAAATCCGAATCCGAGCTTGAAAGGTTCTCAAATGCCAGCCATACAGTGCCGTCCCTGACTATCGCTTCAAAAAGCTGGTTGAGTATGAGTGCTGCGTGTGCATGATCGACGTGCATCGACTCCACAACGCCTATACGCTTTGTGCCGAACTCGCTTTTGTTTTCAAATTCGGCGGAGGTATTAAAAGTCAGTGTACGAAAGTTCTCGATAGGCATTGCGATCTTGTCTGCGACCTGACCGCTCAGATAGCCGCCGTTTCTGTCGTTGTATTTTTCAACATAATACCAGAGTCCCTGACGCGGGCTGACAGAGCAGTAGCCTGCCATTCTGCTTCGGCAAGATGTATATATATTGGAGATCATTCCCGATGATACGTTGGATGCATTGATTATCATGTGCTCCGAACCGTCAAGATCTCCGTACAGAAGATTGCCCATTATCTCACTCCTTCCCTCTTGCTTTATACGGGATCACTGTACCGAGCTTTCCTGTATTTTTTTGATACGTTCTTTTCTTAGCTCACTGATCTTCCGATTGTTGAAGGGTATCGCTTCGTTTTTCATGTCCTTGTACTGTCTGTTGAATATGGGGATATTCCTCTCGAAGAATCCCTTCTTGCGGGCTTCCTCTTCGATAGCCTTGTTCTCCCTTATAAGCGCTGCGATCCTGTTCTCGATCTCCGCCAGCTCCTTGTCGCACACATCGAGGGGCTCGAATTTGCCGAAAGCCTTACGCTTCGGGCGGTTGTAGATCATGAACTCGACTTTTTCCCTGTCGTGGTAGTTGTGCCTGCACAGGAAATCAAGATTGCCCGACAGCACCATTATCCAGAATATCAGGTAATCCACGCCAAAGCGCTTGTTTGAGATATTCTCGTGCTTGTACTGGCTCTGTATCGCGTGTACTATCGTACCCTTGTCGATCTCGCAGGTGTTGAATTTCCTTATCAGGTTAAGCTGGTCATCGGAGAATTCCTTTACACGCTTGTAGATCCTGTCTCTCAGCAGACCGAACTCGTTGTTGATGCAGTATCTTGTTATGGTATCGACTATCTTCGCCAGCTTCTCCTGATCGTACTCCTTCATGGGGAGTCTCAGCTTAGCCATCAGCACATCCGAGAATACGGAGTACTGCTCCTTTTTCAGCTTGTCAAACAGATGGTTGTCCATCATGTGATAGTAAAGCTCTATATCGATATTTTTCAGTCTTTCAAGGCTCTGGTCAAGATCATACAGGTCGCTGCCGCCCGAAAGATTTTCGGTCTTCAGATCTCTGTGGATATGTGCTCCCAGATTTTCCCTGACAATGTTTGCCTGATAAGCGGACAGCAGCTCGATCTCGCTGAGCCTTTCTTCACCGCTTATGTACTTATCGAAATGCTTTTCAAAGATATTCTTGATCTCGTGGTCGGTATGGCTGTTTGCAGCCGTGATGTGCTGCATCTCTCTGTCCTCGTTTATGAGTGAGATACCGCCGCCCTCTTCTTCCTTGCCGCTGCTGTGTTCGGGAGTGAATGCCCTGAATATGAATTCGCTGACGAATTCGTTGGTCTTTTTGATGGCATCGACTGTTATATTGTCGAACATACGCTCCTCGTTCATGGTCGGGTGTTCTTCTTCAAGGTTAACGATGGCGCGTACATCCTTTGCGGTCTGAGCATCGATATTCACCGCTGTCAGCGCGTTATCGAACACGTTCTCGTTCTTGCATATCTTCACCAGCAGGTCTATTTCCTCTCTCTGGAGCTTGCTGCTGTCCAGTTGGCTCTGGAAGTAGTTCAGGAAGCCCTCCCGCTTTGTTTCATCGGATACCTTCCAGAATGCTTCAACGCCGTAGAAACCGAAAGGCGACAGCGGGAATATGGGTATGGTCTGTACATTTGTGATATCGGGGTACATCTTCTGGAATACTTCAAGGAGATCGACCTCACGTTCGGATGCTGCATACTTTACCACCTTGTGGGCGGTCTCCTGCATCTCCAGCAGCTTGCCCGCATCGATATGCCAGGGAAGCTCGTTATAGGTCTCGCCCTCCACTATCTGCGGTTCGGAAAGCGGCTCCGCATTGCGTATCAGATCTTCGGGATTTCTCAGGCTCTGGAACATCTCGGTAACTTCGTCTATGGTGATATCGCTTGACAGCTTGTCTCTCACATCGTCCTTGATGTTCATGGTCTTGTAGTTCTTCCATATATAGAACTCGTTGCCGTAGGGATCGGTGTATATGAAATAATCCTGCGGGCGGAACCTTGTCAGGTCGTTGGCATTCGGGTTATCGACCTTTGGCTCTATGGCATCCACCTTTGAAAGCACGAAAGCCACGTTCATCTTGCGCTCGCCCAAAATAGTTGTCCTGAAAAACTCGATAGCCTTTTTGAAGTCCTCAAAGTCGGCAGTCGCATAGTTTTCAAAATTAGGCACAGACTGTTTGGAACGCAGCTGTTCGCTGGCGATGACCACATTTATCAGCGCACTCTGAGCCATTATCTTGAAACGGTTGAAGTACCTGAAATTGTTTGCGCCCTCCTTTGCGGTAAATACCTCACCGGGTATATCCACAAAGGTATAGAGTATCTCGTCGTAGTAGCTGTTCACACCCGTCCTCTTGGCTATCATTACCGACAGCGACGGGTTTTCCTCGATATCGGTCTTGCCCATTACCAGATGATGCTTGTCGGCGCGTTCCTTATTGTCGTTGAATTTTCTGGAGTAGGGATCCTTGTCGCTTATCTGACAGAACAGATGCTCCTGATAGATCTTCTCCTCCATTATGCTGCAATAGATCGCATTGATAAGGGTGGTCTTGCCGCTGGCGGGCATACCTATGAAGGATATGATGGACTGCGGCATCATGCAGGAATAGAAGGGTATGTTTGAACCGCAGCAGCCGCATATACGCTTGTATATCGGCACTGTCTCACAGATCGCAGCACCGGGATAGTTGGGGAATTCCTTGTTGTACTTGGGTATATCTATCGGGTAGAACTTGATTATGCTGAGATCGAGATTGCATTTCTTTACAGACTCCAGCATACTGCAAACGTCGTTGCAGCCCATTTTTATCTTGTCGATACCGGGCTTTACGGTACGCAGATTTTTATAGATATCATCGATAACATTGCCGTCGAACACTTTTTTCAGGTCGATTATCATGCCGTCGGTCCTGTAGGTGATGACAGAATTGTTCTCGCCGTTGGGGAGTATCACATGGCTGTCGTCGAAAGCGCCGATAGAGATCAGCTTTGAGATTATCGGGTTATCAGCGGCAACATCGTGGTTGTCAAGATATGTCAGTCTCTCGGAAAGCTGCTGACAGAACTCATACGCCCACACATACTTTGAGCAGAGCTCTTCGTTTGTCTCGGGATCCAGATCCAGCTTATTGGCATCCAGGTCGTTGCCGTAGAGGCTTTTCGCTTTTTCGATGATACTGATGTATTCCGCGTTCAGCGACTCGTCGGGACCCGATGAGCTGCCGAAATCCGATTCGGGCAGACCTATATCCTCACCACCCAGAGGCGGCAGATCAAGACCGCCGTCGTCGCTGTCTATGGGCAGATCGAGACCGCCGTCCGTAGGCAGATCAAGTCCCGTGAAACCGTCATCCAGAGACAGGTCTGATATTCCCGAAAGAAAATCATCGCTGTCGTTCTGGTATGATGTATCGGAATATGCCAGCGGATCGGAAGTACCCTGATTTGCAGCTGCTTCCTTCTGCGCCATATACCTGTAATGATTGTTGAGTATGGTGAACCACTTGGGAGATTTTTCCCCCGAGAAGTATTCCTCATCGATGAGCAGGTTTTTGCCCAGGAAGGATTTTATCAGCGGATAGAGCGTATCTCCTCCGCGAAATATCGAAGCCAGCGATACAGTGAACCCGAAGCCCTTGTCGGGATCGTTGGGGTCATCCATGTGGGTGTGCTCGTCTATCATGGTGAGCTTTGCGCCGCAGGTGGGGCAGTGTGCCTCATAGCCTATTTTCGCGGGCGCGGAGGTCTGGGGCGTATCTGTCATTGCGGGGTTCCCCATCATGGCAGGATTATTCATCATATTGGGATTGCCCGCCATGTTCGGATTGCCCATCATATTGGGATTGCCCGCCATGTTCGGATTGCCCATCATATTGGGATTGCCCGCCATGTTCGGATTGCCCATCATATTGGGATTACCCGCCATGTTCGGGTTGTTCATCATGTTGGGATTACCCGCCATGTTCGGGTTGTTCATCATATTGGGATTTCCTGCCATGTTCGGGTTGTTCATCATGTTAGGATTGCCCATCATTGCAGGGTTTTGGGCATAGTTTTGCTGATTAGCTCCGTTGGGAGGTCTTTTTTTATTGTTAGCCATTGCTCAAACCTCCTTTATATCTTCTGATTGTTCTGAGCATTGATGTTCGAGTATTTTACTTCAACGTGTATATCAAGGCTCAGCTTGACGGATGAGCCGTTCTCAATGCTCTGAGACAATACTCTTGACTGTATCCCGTCACGTTCAAATTCGGGGACGATATAGTAGGGATGCTCGTTGAAATTATAGGTATAGGAGCTTCCCATATATCTGGTCGTAAACATCTTCTTTACACCTGCGACTATGCCCTTGTCGTTGGGGTCGCCGGGGTCGGTGGGGAAATAGTACCTCAGACCGTCATTCTCGAAATAGAGTATCTCGTTTTCGGGTATGAATACCTCCGAATCGACGCATATAACATTCTTGCTGTTGTCGTCAAATCTTTGTACTTCCACACTTACCTTGTATTCCTCGTGTCCCGGATGACAGAGGTAAGCGCGGTCGATGACCGTTTTATCCGAGTATCTCCTTATGGTCACGCGGTGGAGCCCCTTTTTGAAAAGTCCCAGCGGCGCACTGGGTATGGAGCGCAGATCATGGGTATTTATGTCGATGTATTCGACTATCTTCTCGTGTGTGCTGAGGTTTTCGTCCTCATACTCAAGAAGATGCTCCTTCCCTTCATATCTGCAATACATCTGGCAGTATTCCTGACTTTTTATGAAAAGGTGAGGGGGCTTATATTCAAAAAGATTCATATAGCATTTCCTCCTTATTCGACCTTAAAGGTTTCGGCAGTCTGTTCGGGATAATAAGCGTTATAGGGTATCGCTTCGTTATTGAACAGGAGGTTGCCCGAATACGGAACGAGCGTCATAGCCAGCTCGCTATGGATATCGATAAAGCAGGGACCGCCTGCCGCACCTGCTGCGCCTGCCGCCGCTGTGCCTGCTTCGAGCGTTGCCCGGAAGCTGGATTTGTAGGCGGGCTGGTTGTGAGAAAAGTTGGTGGTGTTGCAGATATAATCTTCCATCTGTTCACGGATGGTCCTGCCGCAGAAGGGCTTCAGCGTGCAGTCGTTGAAGGCAATGTTAGCCACACCGAAGGCTGCCGCAGTGAATGCGTTGGAGCTGATCTCCTGCTGTATATAATCCAGCAGATCGTCCACCTCGTTCTCGATCTTGTGGTACAGGGCTTCAACATACTTTTCGTTAAGCTGTTCCTTGTATTCCGCCAGCACATACGACCAGTAATCCGATGCCGCTATATTGGCTTTGAGCCAGTTGTCTATCTCCGTATGAAGGGAGGATATAAGTATAGTACCGTCGGATTTCGGCAGCGTGTCCATAACATTCGCGGTATCTATGAATATATTCAGGAACTTGCTGAGAGAAACGTTCTCCACGAACTTCTTGGCGTACCACTTTCCCAGCAGCGCATCCGAAGCGGTGTTCCTTTTGTGAGGGCTGCCCTTTACGTTCACACCGAAGTCGGTATTTACAGACAGCGCCTTTACTGTATTCAGCAGACCTTTTTTTCTTATTACCTCCGCGTCCAGCTTCATCTCGGAGTCAACATAGCTGGGAACTATATCCAGACTGCCGTTGATCTTTTCGTCCAGCGTGTTCTGTCTGGATATATCGGGATCCAGCAGAGCGAGCTTGTTTATCAGCTCTGTCCTGTCAACGGTAGCTATCATATTTGTCAGTGAGGCAGTGTTCATCCTTCTGATATTGTTCAGCTTTTCCTGAATGAGGTGGAATACCAGCATACGGTTGTTGTCACCTCTTGCAATGCTGAGGTCTATCCAGGGATAGTCGTTCTGCTTGAAGCAGGTGTAGTCCTTTGCTCTCAGCAGATCGTTCTTCTGACCCACACAGCCTGCCAGGAACAGCTTGCGGCTGGTGATGTTGTCAGTCTCGCGGAAAAAGTGCGTCACCGAACAGTTCGGGAAGTATTTATCGGCAATATCGGGCTGATCCAGCATGAAGTTGGAATAGAGTATATTACTCAGTTCCTCGATCTTCTGCTGATAGTTGATATTATGGGTGTCATCGATCAGTCTGAATATCTTTACCGTAACGGAGTGCCACATCAGGGCAGTCGCATGGCCTTTCGACCTGTTTATGTACCTCTGACGCAGGTTCCACAGCAGATCATCGATAAGAGAAGTCTCATCGAAATAGGATATCAGCACCAGATTGACCTGCCTCTGTACGGCAGGCTGTATTATATCGAATTGAAGCGCCGCTTCAATATCGGGGGGATCTTTCTTTGTCATGTGCATGACCGATACTTTGCTGGTCTGATATGCTTTCATGGCATCAACGAGTCCCTGTAATTTGGTGTGCTTGGTTTGCTCGGCGGTCTCTTCAAGGAATATGAAACGTGTTTCATTCCAGGGCGTTCCGCCTTCGGCAGTATCAAATATCTTGTTTATAAAAAACTGAGCAGATTTATAAAGACTGTCATATTCTTTGGGCATCAATGACCATCCTTCCTTATATCGCCGCCCGGCATATCCGCCCGCTGCGATCTTACTTTATATACCGCTGCGGAAAGCTCACCTTCCGCAGCGGCATTGCTGTCGATACTTTAAGAAACTTACTTGCAGTCCTCTTCGATCTTTGAATAGAAAGCGGATACCTGTCCGTAGAACGAGTTGCCGTTGTCACCGAACATCTTGGAGGGTCTGCCCGTCTTGGTGGCATCGAGCTTTGTGCCGTCCAGCTCAATGCTCGTGAAAGCGACAGGCGCTTTGTTCTCAAACTGATTGTTGAATTCAGTGATATCCTTTTTCAGCTGAACAGGGTTGGTGCTGCGCTTGTATTCCAGCAGCTCTGCCTTCTTGGCTTTGATGGTGCTTACGCCGCTGGTCCTTACCATCTGTATGCTGTCAGCCCTGATCTGATCCTTCACAGCATCCAGCGAGTCTTTGTCAAGGTTCTGCATATATCTCATGAAGTACAGGAACAGGCAGTAGTTCTTGAATGTGCTCTCGTAGGTCGCACCGTAGAGGTTGATAGTCAGCTCGTCATTGTCCAGCAGGAACTCGGGGTTCTCGGGATCGTTGATATCGGGGAGGTAGTAGAATGTCAGGTCGCAGGTATCACTGTCGTAATCCATAACGATATGACCTGTTGCATAGCAGTCCTCAAACAGATCTATGAAGCCCTCCTGCTTTTTGCGCAGTACATCGTCGTTGCCTGTCTTTACCGTTGCGACAGCCTTGTTGACCCATGCCTGCTTCTGGGGCGCGAAGAGTACCTTCTCCTTGTCCATATCGTCCTTTATCTCAGCGCAGTACTTGTCCATCTTTTCAAGTTCTTTTCTGAAATAGGGGCTTATTCTTATCAGCTTATAGAGACCGCCCTCGTTGGGACCGCTCTTGTAATCAGTGGTCTTGGTCTGGTCAAGTGCAGAGCAGAGCTTGCCCATCTTCAGACGCTGTCTTTCGGTCCTATAGCCTTCATCAGCCAGTCTGCCGGATATGGACTTGCCGTATTCCTTCATGGTGTCGTCGAATATCTTGTCGTACTGTGCGCCGAATGCAGCTGTCAGCTCTTCGTCGCTCATCTCGTCGGCACCGTCGAATATATCGGCTTCCTTTGCATCTACCATATCCACAACAGCCTGTAACTGGGTGCGGTACTTTTCAAGCACCTTTTTCTTTGTATCCTGTAAAGTAGTCTCAGTGCTGATCTTTTCCAGCTCGTAATAGGGTACTACGTTATCTTCGATGTAATGGATGGTCTCATAATCGTTGATAGCCCTGTCGGTCATATCCTTGATCTTGTCAAAGATGGTTATCTCTCTGTTGTATACCGCATTTTCCTCATTCAGCTGAGTCTCGTTGAGAGCGCCGTGATTGAGGAAGAACAGGGAGTCGAGGTTGATTATGGGCTGGAAGTCCTTCCATCCGTCAACAGACTGGTGTATACCTGCGTTGACCGAGCTTGTGCTGTCTACGCGCTCCAGATACTTGTCCTGCCAGAATTCCATCTTATCGAAGGTATACAGCGGCAGATAGAATCTGAACTTGAACATTGCATAGCCTGCGTTGTCGCGGCTGGTAGCCTTTGCGGGAGAAGGTCCGGGGAACATGGCGGACAGCTTATCGGACAGGAACTTTGCACGGTCTGTCATGATGAGCATATCAAAGGTCGGGAAGTTGTCGAAATCTATGCCCTGAGCTATCAGCTTGTCGTTGACCTTGGCGCAGAAGCCCAGTCCCACCAGCTGATTGTAGATATCTGTCTTTGCGATATCAAGGGGCTGTTCACGGTCGCTGAACAGTGCGTGGAAGTGATGCTCCACCTGCTCCCACTTGTACTCGAGAGTACCGGGGAGATCGGGAGCGAACTTGTCTCTGAACAGCTTGAATATCTCATCGATGGACATTCTGGGATCGAGAGGAGTGTTGAGTATGAACAGCAGTCTCTGGAGTATATCGCTGCCCTGGAGACTCTGGCTCTCGCCCTTGAGCATCATGAAGTATTCGCTCAGTACCTTCTGTATGGTATCGGGCAGAACGAAATTCTGATTGTCGGTGAATGACCACTGACCCAGATCGGCTTCGATGCTGCTGTACATCTTGCCCAGAAGCTCAGTGCATATCTTGCGGTCGTCCACAAAGTATTTGTAGAGATCGTCCAGCTTGCGCTGCTTGTCGGTCTTGGGCTCTGCACCCAGCTTGGATATATCGATAACACCGTCAGCAGTGTTGCCGCTTGCTCTGATAACAGCCTCTGCGTCATTGCGCAGTGCGTCGGTCATGCCCGAGAAGATATTGCATATACACTCCCAGTTGTTCCTTGTGTAAGTCTCGATAGCGGCTTTCAGCTTGTTGAGCGCCTGGATAGCCTCGGGGTGATGTTCCTTTTTGAGGTATATGGAAGCGGATTCCTTGACCATATTCTCTGCACGCTTCATGGTCACTTCCATATCCTGTCTCTTTACCTTGCCCTGCTGTATGCTTGTTACGATGTTAGCATAAGCCTGACCCTTCTGCTTGTGGGTGCCGTCAAGGTACTCAAAGCTCTTTGCGGAGCCTTCGTTGATAAATACATTCAGCAGCTTGTTTATTACATTTATCAGCTCTTTGCCCAGCTGCATTGCGGCATAGGGACCCGCATTCATGATATCTACTACCATGTTGCCGTCCTTGTCGGTGTATCTGCCGTTCATCATGTCGCTGAAAGCGTTCATGATGATGTTCATATCATTTTCGATCCAGCTGCTGTCGTACTCAACATTGGTGGTGGGATCGCTGTTCAGCGCCTTTTTCAGGGTATCGTAATCGGGCTGGCAGAAATAGGGCTTGGAGGTCCTGTAGGTCTTGCCGTTGCCTGTGGATGTTACCGAGAGCCTTGACGAGATGAAGCTGTACTTGGCAGGGTTGTTGCCCTTAGCGAACAGTCTTTCTATATCCATCGGAGTAGGCTCTGCGCCGCCCTCGGGATACAGTCTCAGGTTCATCATCAGCTCATAAGCCTTCTGCTTGCACCTGTCGTTGATGGAGGGCGAGAACATATACATACGGATCCTCTGCAGCACGCTGCTGGAGAAGAAGTTCATTATCTCGTCTATCGGGAAGGTGACAGCCTTGAAGCCTACCGCACGGTATCTGTACCTTACGTTTCTGGGCATATTGGGCTGGCTGGTGATAAGTGTATGTATCGCAGCTTCCATGCTCATCTCGTTGTTGAGTATGGAGCCCAGCATCTGCTTCTGGGAACCGTCCGAAGGATCGGTGTAGTCGATGTTGCTGACCATATCTATGATGTAGTCTGCGAGAGTGGACATGACCTCACTGCGGGGCAGGTTGTGACCCTTGTTGGATCTTGCGTCAACTATGGTGCAGCTCTCGAAGATCTTGTCATCGTGGGTTATGCCCGCATTGCCGTCGGGGAACATATCACTGGGGAAGGAATAGCCGTACTTGTTCTCATCGGATGCCATCAGGGTATCGATCTCCTTCAGGCAGGCGGTGAAGTTGCGGTAAAGTACATCAGGCTCGGAGATCTCGCCCGAAACGATATTCTCGCGGTGTATCTCGGGGGTGAACACGAAAGCGTCGAACTGTGCGTTCATACCGTTGGGTGCCTGTGCCTTTGCAGCTCTTCTCACAAGATAAGCCGTATCTATCACGCAGCCCGAACCGGTACCGCCGCTGATACCGCATACGAATATTACTCGGGTATTCTCTATGCCGCCGATCTCGGTGAAATCCTTGAAGATATTGTTTACGCAGTTATAAACGTGCTCATAGTTTGCCTTTATGGAGAGCATGAGTCTGCCGATCTGTCTCATACCCTGTGCGCCGCAGTTATCCAGCTTGGTGGTAGGCGCAAATCTCTTGTCGAACCACTTGGTCTGCGGAAGGGTGCAGTCATCGCGGGTAAGAACGCCTACCAGACCTGTCTTGGCATCGTCCTTCCATATACAGCAAAGCTCATCAGCGGAAAGCTGACCGTTGTTTGAAGATGTGCTTACCGAAGTCAGTCCGTTGTTTGCAGAGTTATCGGTATCAATAGCGAGAAATCTTACGCGCCTCTTTTTCATCGGCAGAGAAGCCTCGTTCAGCTCAACGTTGTACTTCTTCTTGATGGTGTTCAGTGCGCGGAAGCCTGCGCCGCCGATGGATATTATCAGCGTACAGGACTTGGGGTCTGTATTTACTCTCTCGTTGAATTGCAGCAGAGAAGCACCGTTGAGTATGGTGATCTTTTTGAGCTCATTGTCCGCTGTGGGGTACATGAGTCTCAGGTTCATCATATAATTGCTATATGTTACGTTCTCGCTTGTTTCGGGCATAATTATTTCCTCCTTTAGAAATAAAAGATAATATATTATTTCGGCGCAGTGCCGAATTATTTACAGTAGTATCATCAGTCAACTTTCAGGCTGATCCTCATGATCTCCATCTGGTTCTCATCGTATACCTTGAATACCATCGTCTGCTCAGCTCCGTTGAACAGTGTCTCAACTATCGCATCACCGGGCATACCGAGCTCATCACTGAGGCTGGGATGTCTGCCCTTTACGGAAACACGGCAGCTGTTATTGGGCTTGCCGCCTAAGAACTTAACGGAACAGAGTGCTTCCTGTATGCTGCCATCCATCAGCGCACTGTCAAAGGCGCTCCTCGATGCAGGGGAGAGTGTCTCCACCTGAGTCATTATATCATACAGGGTTATGGATGTGCTGCCAGGGAAATAGTCCATCAGGTTCTGTGCAACGAACATGGTGATATTATTTCCGCGGTATACCACGTTGGCGCTCACGCTGTTGAGAGCGACTCTCTTCCTTGCTTTCGCGATCAGTGCGGCAACACATATACCTGCGCCGATAAGCGCCAGACCGCCGCCGATAAGTCCTATTATGAGTGACCAGTTGGTGGGCTTCTTTACGGTGACAAGTATCGGTGAGGATACCTGATTTTCGCCGTCCGTAGCAACGATATATACCTTTGCGGGTTCGTCCGTCTTTTTCAGCGCCTTGATATTCAGCGAATTGGTGCTCTCATCAAAGTTTACCTCCACATTGGCAGTATCATCAGTCTGTACCGACATCACCATAGCATCGGAGTGTATACCCTCGACAAAGCCGTTTACCTGAGGTATAGTGATCTCCTTGCCTTCCACCAGGGTCAGTGAAGCGAATTTTTCGGGGATGATGATCTTGAACTTGTCAGCTTCATCCATCTCGGCAACGTTTACCGAGATCACATCCTTTGTATCATCGGTGCCGTCGCTGGCGGATATCTCGATCTTTGCGGGAGTATCAGTCTGTGCGATACCCTTTATCGTCAGCGTGTCGCTCGTATCGTCGTAGTTTATCTCGATATTCGCGGTATCCTCGGTGGAAGCGCTGATCTTCATCACATCTCCGTCAGGGTCGCTGGCGTAGCCTTTGAGACCTGTTACGGTGATCTCCTCGCCCTTCTTTATGTTCTGCGTCTTGACCTCCGCAGGCAGCTTGAAATCGGGGCGGGTGTTCTCAACGATGACGTTGAAGTTCATTACCGCGCTGTTGTCGCTGTTGCTGTTTGAGGTATATTTCAGCCCTACGGTAGTCTGACCTATCGCCAGGGGCGTGATCTTGATGGAGTCCTCCACCAGTTCGACAGCGCATATACTGCTGTCGTATCCGCTTTCCAGCGATACTGTAACATCAGCGGGGATGCTCCTGCGGGAAAGCTCACCCACCGTGAAGGGGGCGGATGCGGTGGAAAGCATTATATCGTCTATGGGAGAAACTATCTCCACCTGCGGCTCACCTACGGATACGGGTATGCAGTCAAAGCACTTTATGCCCTGTTCGGTGGAATAGGTGTAGATATTGATATACTTGGTGTTGTCCCAGTCTATCGTAACATCGTTGAGGGTGAAGCCATCTTCGGATGCCGCCATTGGCAGATAGGAAAGACCCGAGGACTGCAGCTCGCTCTCGACCTGTTCGGCTGTATGGTTTCTTACATAGTTTTCGGGGAGCAGGGGCTGATCGGAGATATATACTCTCGTCTTCATGCTCTCGTCGGTATACAGCGCCTTGTCGGTGATCTCCTCACCTCTTGCGAACAGCTTTGTTTTCAGCTTGAGGGTGTCGCCCTTCTGTGCGTTCTCTATGGGAGTGGTCTTGCCGCCGTGCAGCAGTTCTATCTCGGTAGAGCTGCTGGTCTCGTAGCCGTTTACCAGATCGACCTTTATGGTGCTGTCAGACTTTACTCCGTCTATGGTCAGCGTCCAGTTTCCGCTGGGCGGATTGTTCATGGTTATGGTATCGGTGATAAAGCCGACAGTACCCGTGGAGTCTGTCTCCCTGTCCTTCAATACCAGATTTTTAAATGCATCCTGACCCTGATCGTCGTAGTTCAGTGTGATAGTGCCTTTTGCCAGTTCAGAGGGGTCAGCGCACTTGATGTATATAGTCGCGCTGAGGGCGGAGGGACCTATGTAGAAACTGGTTGAATGCTTCTTGCCGTCGCCGGCGAATTCATCTATCTGTTTGATATCGGTCACCATCAGCTTTCCGAGTATCTGCTCGAACTGATTGTACAGGTCGCTGATATTTCCCTCGGTATACAGTACCTCGCCGTTGGTGGCTTCTGCCATCTTCTCCAGTATCTTTGCGCCGAAGCCGTTCTTCTCGCCGTTGGGTCCCGTAACCGAATGTCTCTTGTTGCCGTTCTTGTCGGTATCCTCGTAGTCATAAGCCACGCTGTACACGATAAGGTCATCGACCTTCTTTCCGCCCAGCGCCTTGCTGACTTCCTTTTCGATAGCTTCATCGGTACACTTTGCAGGGTCGTCCTCGTCAAGTCTGCCGTTTTCCGAACCGTCGGTGAATACGACTATAACGTTCTTTACGCCCTCGCGGGAATTATCTCTGAGATACTTCGCCGCTTCCTCTACTGCTTCCAGCATATGGGTATTTGCGTTGGGGTCGTCGGGGAGAGTGTCCTCTCGCATGGTATCCATCGTATCCAGCTTTTTGTCAAAATCGCTGACATTGCTGAGATCTGTCAGCTTCTCGCACTTGGTGGAGTATTTGAATATAGCCACCTGGTTCTGGTCGGTGTTTATCATCTTGATAAGCTGAGCGCCTGCCTCACGGGAAACGCTGTTGCCGCTGCTTATACCCGTATCCGACGAGAACATGGAGCCGCTGGCATCCATGAGTATAGCCACGTTAACGGGGCTGAAATCGTCCGACGAAACGCTGCGCAGCTTGTTTACGAGCGAACCGCTGTCCGCAGCGGTCGTCAATACCACAGCGGCATTTGACGGGGCAGCGGGCTGCTGTGATCTTTGCAGCGCCGAAACTGCCAGCATATTCGGGCATATCATAGCGGCAGCCATCACAAGGCTAAGTCCGCGTTTTATGTTATGATCGATTTTTTTCAACATATATCACATCTCCTTACTAAGTGTGAAGCAATAGCGCTCCGCCTGAAATTCGGACAAAACAGCAGGATCGCTATAAGAAAAAATAATAAACCTGTTAACGGTCTGCATCTATTATAAAACAGATACATATATTATAACACAATATAAATACTTTGTCAATATTCACAATTATTTTTTGGATTAACACTTCCTTTCAACGCAAAATGTCCACACACCACAAATTTCAGACTTTTTGTTCACAAAATGTTACATAAATGGCAAAAATGCACAAAAAGCCCTTTATCTACCGTCAAATTACGCCTGTCGGCGGCTTGCGGCGCTTTGCTGCAAAGACGCGATGCTGCTTTAAAATGTTGAAATTGCTCAAAAATGCCCTTGTATTTTTGTACCATAAAAAATGTAAAAAATAGCCGCCATCCTCCGTCCGCATACAAAAAGGCGCTCCCGCCGAAAGCTGGCGGGAGCGTCCCGTGTTATTCTATTAAAGTTTTCCCAGAGCGTGTTTTGCGGCTATCATGCCGAAGGTGTAGCATCTTCCCAGTGACAGTCCTGTCTGGTGGAACGGGTAGTCCGCACCGCCATAGAAAGGTCCGCCCAGATTGCCTGCGCAGTAAAGACCGGGTATGGGCTTGCCCTGCGCATCCAGCGCCTGTGCATTTTCGTTGGTCATAACACCCGATACCTCCGCCGATACGCGGATATGCTTCCTGGCACCCCAGAAAGGCGGCTTTGCTATCTTGTGCAGATACTTTGCAGGCTTGCCGAAATCGGTGTCGCAGCCCTTTTCGCAAAGCTGGTTGTACCTTTCCACCGATGCTTTCAGCTTGTCGGCGGGGATATCCAGTTCCTGTGCCAGTTCGTCAAGTGTGTCACATCTGTGCAGGTCGATGAGGTTCTTGAATACGCCCTTCGGGTCCTCCACAGCGCCGGGAATGAACTTCTCCATCACCGCAGGGGGCACCATTCCGCTGACAAAGCTGTCCTTGTCCCAGTTGACGTAGTCGCTGTCATATATCGTGCAGTACCAGCCCTTTGAGCCTGTATCGCGGTGTTCGGCATCCAGCATGGAACCCTTGTAAGAGGGCTGATTCCTCAGGATATTTCCCATATACACAAAGCCCGTGTACTCGTTGGTGAAGCGTTCGCCCTCCATGTTCACATAGAGGAAAGGTTCCTCCCACATCAGTGCGGAGTCAAAGTCGTGCATCATCTTGGTGTGTCCGAGAGGTTCCATTTCAGCGCCCGCACTTATCGCCATGATATGTCCGTCGCCCGTCTTCCCGAACTGCTTCTTGTCAAAGTCCTTGATATCCGGGCACCAGCGTTCAGCCATTGCGGGGTTGTTGGTGTAGTCGCCCGTTGCAAGTATCACCGCTTTCGCCGCGTTGAACTGTATGTATTTTCCTTCGGCATTTTTTGCGATAACGCCCGTTACTCTGCCGTTCTCCTTGACCAGCTTCACCGCAGGCGTATTCAGGAACAGCTCTAAATTATCATGGGTCTTCTGTATGTTATCAACAATATTTTTCAGCGCATTGCCCACGTTCTTCGGCTTGGGACCTACCCAGGGAGCCCAGAAATAGCAGTGGTCGTCGCCGTAGTCGTAGCTGTTTTCCCTGTCTTTCCATACTCCCGTGAAATCGCCGCTGGTGCTGAGAAACGCGCACAGTCCGTTGCCGTCGTTGAGCAGCTTTGCGCTTTCCTTGTTGTTATCCACCTTGCTGCCGTCGCCGTACTCTGTCTCCTTTGTCATGCCCGCCCTGTTCCAGAACCACATCATGGCTTCTTCGGAATAGTCGGCATAAGCCCGCAGCTGCTTGGTATCGGCTCTCCAGTCGCACAGACCGTTGGTGTGGTGTATCCACTTTGCTATGCCCGCTTCGGTGGAACGCGATTTGATTATCGCAGAACCGCAGTTACCCTGTGAAACGATGGCAGGCTCCTTTTGCAGCAGTGCCACCTTAGCTCCCAGCTCCGCGGCCCAGCCCGCCGCAGGAACACCCGCAGCGCCTGCGCCCACCACGACTATATCATAGTCGGCATAGCTTTCGGGGGTGATGTCGCCCGTTTCGCACACCGAGCAGGCTATCTCATCTGCTGTCAGTCCGTCAAAAGTTATCTCTTTCATCTTGTTTATGCTTCCTTTCATTGATATGACTACCGTGCCGTATATAGCATAATAGTAAGAATTACAAAAATATGATAGCACATTTTTGTATTCAAGTCAAGGGAACCGGGTATTACTATATACGATAATATACTTCTGCAAAGTATGTCCCTCCGCAGTAAGTACGATAGATCATCATTTGCAGCAATACATATCGAAGTCGGGATCATACAAAAAGCGGAGAGCATATAGCCGGTACTCATACAGAAGCATTAAGCCATAGTATTTCTGATGCAAGGTCAGAAGTGCTATGGCTTTTCTGTTATGTTATAGTTGTTACTAATAATCAGGATTCTCCCTGAACAAGCATATCAGCAAAAACAATGCCCCTGAGCGTTAATTGAAACGTTCAGGGGAAGAACTCCGCACAGCGGTGTTTTATTGACACGGCAGTGATGCTATAATTTACTAATACAAATCGGAGATCAAGGAGCTGACAAACTGTGACGATAGAATACAGAAAAGCTGAAACAGAAGATGCAGAAATGCTGGTAAATATCTATAACGCTTCATTTTACAGCGATTACAGGAGATTTGGTGCTTGTCCCGGTTATGGTAAAACGATAGAAATGATGGAAGCTTCAATAAGAGATAATGCGAAATATATCATACTATGCGATAATAAACCTGTTGGGTGCGTTTCCTGTAAAATGCAGGAAATGAGAGTGTATGAGATCACTTGCCTATGCATTGTTCCTGAGTATCAGGGAAAAGGAATAGGTACACAAGCGGTTAGGTTCGTAAAGACTCTTTATGAGGATTGGGAGAAGATAACTTTAGTAACACCTATGGACAAGAAAGAAAATATTAAGTTCTATACCGAAAAATGCGGATTCCGTATAGTATCCACCGAAACAGACGGTAATGTTGAGCTTGCTCGGTTCGTTCTGGAAAAGCAGATATTAACAGCAGAATAAAACACAATGCCCCCGAGCGTTAATTGAAACGTTCAGGGGCAAAACTGTATGTGCGTTTTACTCGCTCACAACAGGAATCCATATCTGGCTCTTGTAGTCGGGAGACAGCATATCTCCGTCGGGGTAAGCCTCGATGTCCATTTCGTAGGTGGGAGTGTAGTCCGATGTGGGGAAGAACTCCGCACAAAGCTCGTGCCAGAGCTGCTGTATAGCCTCGGGCATGGGACCTGTACACTCTGCCACTACCCACGTTCTTGCAGGGATAGTGTTCACACGGAAGCCCTCGGGAGCGACTGTATCGGGAGCACACTCCACAGCGATACCGTAGTCGAAGGTCTCGGCGTCTGTGAGACCGTTGCCGTAGCAGGTACCGTAGATAAAAGTGCTGTCCGATGCGTGTTCAAGCAGAGTGGTGATAGTGCCGTCGGACTTGGCTCTGCCCCAGAATTCGGGGATAGTGTTCTTGTTCTGTTCACCAACAACTGTGTGCTGCTCAACCTTTTCAAGCACTGTGAATGCTTCCTTTTTAACGATGTTATAATTCATGGAATTACCGCCTTTCAAAATGATCTGCACCTTGAAACGGGAAAATGAACGGAGCCTGCCGCCCTCGCGCTTTGCTTCAGTAGGCGTTACGCCGTGGAAGCGAGTGAACGCTCTTGTGAAGCTCTCAGGCGACTCATAGCCGTATTTCAGCGCCGTGTCGATGACTTTTGCGTCCGTTTTCATCAGCTCACTGCCGGCAAGTGTGAGCCGCCTGCTGCGGATGTATTCGCCTACGGTGATACCGCACAGTATACCGAATATCTTCTGGAAATAGTAGGGCGAGCAAGCCGCCTGACTTGCGACCTCCGCCATATCAAGCTCGTCGGTGATGTGCGCTTCGATGTAGTCGATAGCTTTCTGAATACCTGTGGCTAAGTTCATTGTTTTCCCTCCTTTAGTGTAATTCTATTATATCATCGTTGGCGTGTGACGTCCTGATATTTTGTGGCTTGTTGTGTCAGGCGGATTTATAGTGGTTTATCCCACAAGTGAACAGGACAGTATCTCACCGGTGCTTTTGGCTTCAATCACGATCTCATGGTCAGTGAACAAGCCGTCAGCAGGTATCCTGAATGTTATCTCGCCATTGTTTGTAATGAGTATTTCAAAAACAGCAATCTCTTTTATGAATTCTTCTTTTGGCATTGGCGGAACATTGTCCTCTTTGCCGTCGCCCCATATCTCGACCATACCGTTTTCGTCCATAAATTCAGCCGCGGCACACTCCTTGACCTTTCTGTCCCATTCCTCCATATTTTCGTAAAGCATATGGAACACGGCGAGTGATTTTTCAATGGTTGGGTTCTCGCTTGGGTATTCATCAATATCAAGCAAAATGTCACAATCATAATTGTGCCATTTCACTGTGCCTTTGTACTCTGAAACGTCGTCTGCATCGGTAAAATCACAGTATTTGTCGTGAATGACTTTGAGCTCTCTTTCAGGCTTTTTACTGCCGAATAATTTCGATAAAAATGACATATTACACCTCGTTTTTCTTAAAATCCAGCCTCACAAGTGCCTTTCCATTCGGCAGCGGATATGACTCCTGCAATATCAGCGAGTAGCCTATATCCTCCATGGCAGCCGTGAGTGTCTCTTCTTCCATTTGGTGATGAACCTCGTCCAGCCTGTCGAAAGCTCGTAGGTACGGTGACTCCGACACCCACTGCTCCTCGTCCGTGTTTATCTGTATCACGCAGGAAACATACAGGGGAGCGGTCTGCAAAACGGCTCGCTGGAACGCTCCGTAGCCGATGTACTCAATAAGCAGATTCGCTATCAGAAGCTGTGCCTGCGGGAGCTTCTCTGCCTCGTTTATAAGGTCGA
>NZ_CAMHRZ010000014.1 GCF_946187255.1 uncultured Ruminococcus sp. | reverse complement strand
TTTTTGTGCTGATAAAAAGTCAGATTGGGAGGCAGCATGATGAACAACAATGATAAAATATTCAACAGGATAGCAGATGCGCTGTTATGTGATTATTCGGGCGTTTACTATGTGAACGCTGTTACAAATGAATATGTTTCTTATTCAGGCGATCCCGAATTTCGCTCATTGAAGCTGAGGAACGAGGGCAGTGACTTTTTCAGGGATCTTGAAGCTGATATCGACAAGGTAGTTTGCTCTGAGGATATGGATAAGCTGAAAAACGATATGAGCAAGGAAAAGCTGATGAAAGAGATGAAAAACGGCACTATGCGTAAGATAGTGTACCGTCTTATGATCGACGGCAGACCGGTTTATCACTCTCTGCGCCTTATCAGGCAGGTCAGCGGTGAGGATGAATACTTTATACTGGGTGTGTCAAATGTTGACAACGAGGTGCGCATCGAGCAGGAATCCGCAAAGCTGGAAAAGGAGCGGAGGATATACAACCAGATTGCCCGCAGTCTTGCGTCCTATTATGATACCATCTACTATGTTGACTCAGTGGATGATCAGTATATAGAGATATCCGCAAGCACTGAGTATGACGAGCTGAATATACCCAAGACCGGGGATGACTTTTTTTCGGAATCGCAGAAAAATATCAAAAAATACATACTCCCCGAAGACAGGGACAGGGTATGGAAAGCCATGCAGAAACAGCGTATATTCAAGACCCTTAAAAACAAGAAGCTGTTCAAGACGGATTATCGCCTGCTTATAGGCGGAGACTACAAGTATACCCGCATGAGCATAATGTGGGCGGAGGACAGACGCCATCTGATAATAGGTGTGGAGGATATCGACGAAAGGTTCAAGGCTGATCTTGCAAGGAAAGAACTGGAAGCAAAGAGCAAGACCTACATACAGATGCTCAATTCGCTGGCATACAGGTACGATTCGATATACTATATAGATATAGAATCGGGGAATTACTACAGGTACGGTTCGCAGGACGGAGCGGAGAGCTTTGTGCTGGAACACAGCGGTGCGGACTTTTTTGCGGACGCTGAACGGGATATCGAAGTACAGATATATAAGGACGATATAAAAGTCGTCAAGGATACAGTCAGTAAAGACAATATTATGAAAAGGCTGGACGGCTCGAATTCATTCTCGCAGACCTACCGTCAGCTGATAAACGGGAATTATGCCTATGTAAGTCTAAGGATAACCTGGGCGGAGGATAAACGCCATATCATAATGGGTCTGGTCAATATAGATGAAAAAGTGCGCCGTGAGGTGGAATACCGCCGCGAACTGGTAAGTGCAAATGAAAAGGCTATGCATGACCAGCTGACGGGCGTGAAGAACAAGAACGCCTACCAGATGCTGGAAAGTTCGGTGCAGAATGATATAAACGAAGGCAAATGCAAGCCTTTTGCTGTGCTGATATGCGATCTTAACGATCTTAAAAAGATCAATGATACCTTCGGGCACAAGGCGGGTGACAGGTACATACAGTCAGCCTGCAAGCTGATATGCCGTATATTTGCGCACAGCCCTGTTTTCCGCATTGGCGGAGATGAATTTGCGGTGCTGCTGCGTGACCATGATTATATATCCAGGTCCGAACTGTTTACGGAACTTCGCAGGGAAGTAAGAGAGAACTGCGATCTGCCAGATGCACCTGTTATCGCTTCGGGCATTGCGGATTATGACCCGCTGCTGCACAGTAAGGTATCAGAGGTATTTGAACTTGCGGACAGCAGGATGTATGAAAATAAGAAGGAATTGAAACAGATAGGCTGATAAACGAAAGGAGGGGCTGAAAAATGAAGATAATCATTACCGATATCAGGATCGGCTTCTCCTTTTTGTTCACAATAGTTGCTCTAGCACTGGGTGTGTGCGCATTTATCGCTGCGAGATCACCCCGTGAGATAGGAAAAACAGTGGCAAAGGTGGATCTTGCGCTGATACCGCCTCTTATGGGAAATCTTATCATCATAGGGTCGAGCGTCAAGAATGTGGCGGCTGCGGGATATCACATATATTTTATCGGCATGAACATTGCGGTACTTTCGATGGTGGAATTTACCAATATGTACTGCAAGATATCGCGGGAACGAAAACACCGAACGCCGAAAGCGGTTTACGGTCTTCTTATCGCAGACATTATACAGCTGCTGCTCAATCCTTTTTTTGGCCACGCATTCTCGCTTGAGGGCGTGGATGTACAGGGAAAGACCTATTACAAGCTGATACCCCATTTAGGGCAGTATTTCCACCGTGTGGTGGATAATCTCATACTGGGAGCGCTGGCGCTGCTTTTCCTGATAATGGTATTCAGGATGTCTAAGGTAAATCGCGGGCGTTATCGTGCGATATTTGTTTCCATGATGCTGGTGGCGCTGTGGCAGTCCTTCTATTTCTTTTCAAAGACTCCTGTGAACCGCTCGATGCTGGGATTTGGCATATTCGGGCTTCTGGTATTCTATTTTTCGATATGCTTCCGTCCGCTGAAACTGCTGGACCGTATGCTTTCGGATATAGCGGCGGAGATGGTGCAGGCGCTTTATGTATTTGACCCCAACGGCAAATGTGTGTGGATGAACATACCCGGCATGAAGCTGGCGGACGTAAAGGAGAATGAACTGGACGATGTTCCCGCAAAGCTGGAGGATCTGTTCGGGAAAATAGAGTTCGGTGAGGGCAGATACAAGCTGGAGAAGATAATCGACTCGAACGGCGAGAGAAAATACTATCTGCTGGAG
Organism: uncultured Ruminococcus sp.; assembly: GCF_946187255.1. GTDB lineage: Bacteria > Bacillota > Clostridia > Oscillospirales > Ruminococcaceae > Hominimerdicola. Next base: position 22,561 of record NZ_CAMHRZ010000014.1, on the reverse strand, counting down.
ATGCGCTCCTTCAACGACGACAGCAAGCGCCTTTCGGGTTCGTTCCTGATAATACGCGATACCACAGAGGAAAAGATGCGCATAAAGCAGGAGCTTTACAATTCATGCCATGACAGCCTGACAGGGCTCTACACAAGGCAGCATCTTTATGAGCAGATAAGAGAGAAGCTGGACAGCACCACAGGCACCGATTTCATAACGGTGTTTGTGGATGTAAAGAATTTCAAGATAGTAAACGACATATTCAGCACAGCCTTTGGTGACAGGGCTTTGCAGCAGATAGCCGACTGGATAAGGAGCATAATGACTCCCGATTGTGTCTACGGCAGGCTGGCGGGCGATACCTTTGGTATATTCGCACCGAAGGACTGCTTCGATGTGGACAAGGTGGACAGTGAGCTTTCTTCATTCACGGTGGCAGACGGCAGTCTGGAGTACCATATACTCATCCATGTGGGCATATACGAGGTGACTGAAAAGGATACGGAGATCTCGGTAATGTTTGACAGAGCGCATCTAGCCCTCAAGACCATAACAGATGAGTATCAGACGCACATAGCTTATTACGACAAAAAGCTGCGTGAAAAGGTGCTTTGGGATCAGCAGATATCCGCCGAAGTGCATGAGGCGATAGAGGAGATGCAGATAAGACCCTATCTCCAGCCCATCGCGGACGTGAACGGCAAAGTCGTCGGTGCGGAGGCGCTGGCGAGATGGATACACCCCGAAAGGGGCTTTATGCCGCCGAATACCTTCATACCCGTATTTGAGAAGAACGGCATGATAGTGGATGTGGACAGGCACATGTGGCGCTGTGCCTGCAAGATACTGGCAGAGTGGAAAAAAGCAGGCATTGATCTGTTCATATCCGTAAATATCTCACCGAAGGATTTCTATTTCATCAATGTGGTATCTGAGATAAAAAGTCTTGTTGAGGAATACGGCGTTGATCCCTCAAAGCTGCGTGTGGAGATCACGGAAACGGTCATGATGACCGATGCCGAGGACAGGATGCGCATGATGGACGAGCTGAGAAAATTCGGCTTCATCGTTGAGATGGATGATTTTGGCAGCGGTTATTCCTCCCTTAATCTGCTGAAAGATATGCCCGTTGACGTGCTGAAGATAGATATGAAGTTCCTGTCGTCGTCGGGCGATGACAAAAAGCTGATGACGATAATCAAGAATATCATAATCCTGTCGGACGATCTGGGCATAGCCTCCCTGACAGAGGGCGTGGAAACAAAGGAACAGTACGAACAGCTGGCAGAGATCGGCTGCAAGCTGTTTCAGGGCTATTATTTCTCAAAGCCGCTGCCCATAGACGAGTTCAACAAATTTGCATCGCTGCAAAATGAGTGAGCTGTCTTGGGTGCTGTGGGCAGATCATCATTTACGGCGGTACAAATATTTATCAAGACGTAAAAAAGGGCAGTTCGCACCATTGTGTGCGGACTGCCCTTGATCGTTTATTATGTTTACATCTTCTGTCCGCAAGCCGAACAGAACAGTTCGTCTTCTGCCACAAGCTCGCCGCAGTTGGGGCACAGCCTGACAGTAGGTTTCTTTTTCGGTTTGTCGGCATCTTCCGTGATATTTACAGCTGTATCATTCACGGGAGCAGTATCGTTGGTATCATCTGTATGCTCGCTGTAAGTGGCGGGCTTTGTCTCGCCTGTGAGACCTTGCACGTTCCGGGTGCCGCCGCCGAAACCGTGAGCGTTCTCTTCGTCAGTGGCGGGCTTGTTCTTCGATTTCTTCTCGCCGCAGGGTACCTCAACGGTGAAATACTCTCCGACAAGACGGTCAAGTACTATCATTCCGGATATTATCAGCAGCAGGCATATCAGCAGCGGTATCGCCACATTCCTGCCTATAAACACAGCACTGCGGAATTTCTCGCTGTCGTATTCCGAATGGAGTAAAAGATCCAGGCTCTCGGTGTATGCATTATCCAGTATAGTCAGTGCGGGAGATACCGCAAACGCAAGTCCCATCACTATGCCCGACCAGCCGAACTCCTTGCTCATATACTTAGCCTTGCCCGAATTCAGCGCCTTGACGAACATCAGCATCGCAAATACCGCTGTGATGATAAACAGTATGTTCTGTTGCAGGAACATTTTCGGATCGGGATCCATATCGTATACCTGATTTTTATAGAACTGAGAGTACACCGCACCCGCAATGAAATCGCCCGCTGCGGTACACAGTGCCAGCACAGCAGCCAGTCCCGTCATGAAGCATACGCCGCCGCCGCTGTTTGTCAGTTTTTTCCTATATATCTTTTTTGCCATTGAGAATATCTCCTTCCTCAGATCTTTTTGCCGCATCATTATCATAACCCATTTGCACCGATTTGTCAACAGTATTTTCTGTCTCACTGACAGGAGGTGTGTCGTTATCGGATATCTCTATCATCACAGGTTCTGGCACCTCCGTACCGCTGTATGTCGGTTCGGTCAGCGGCAGGATATTTTCCTGTGTTTTTTCAGGGTGAGAGAATATCGCTTTCCATATCTTGCCATTGTTGACCTCAAACAACATCACCACTGCCAGCAGCACCGCGCCCAGTATGCTTATCAGCTGAGATAATTTCCAGTAATCGGGCGAGAACTTCATTTTAACGGTATTGCTGCCCTTTTCCAGCGGTATCGCTATAAAGGTGTCGTCCACTGCCGTTTCTGGGGCGACTGCCTTTCCGTTAACCGTGATGTTCCAGCCCTCTTCATAGGGTATCGTAGTGAACAGCAGCTGTCCGTCCTCATCTGCATTAACGGTACCCGTCAGCTGTGTGTCCTCAAATTCCGTTACCTCAAAGGAACTTTCCTGCATTGCTGCGCAGGCTTCCGCAAAGCCGTCGTAGTCAAAGGAATAGAACAGCTTGTCGCGCCAGTAGGCTTCATTATCGTCATTAGCTACGGTTATGCGCACCCTAATCTCCTGACCCTCGATGAACCTGCCTATCTTCATTATCGAGTAGTTGTCCCCCGTGAAGAACTGACCCACATACTCCATATTGTACTCGCCGTCAACATAGTCGTCCTCGGGCTGATACCAGATATTGCAGCTTCTTTCGTACTTTGTGGGCAGGAACATATACAGGTCGCTGTCCTTGTCCATGCGCACCACATAGTCAACGTGACATTCCTTGTTGCCTGAGTCCATCGGGTAGTATTTAACATGGCCGTCGGTGGTATTCACGGTCATCACGTTTTCCGTGTCGCTGTTTATCACATCCAGCTGTGTGAAGAATTTGTTTTCTTCGCCTGTCAGTGCATCGAACAAGCGGTTCTGATTGTCAAAGGGGTCGTCGTCGTTCAGTTCCACCGAAGTGATATCGCCCTTTGCGGCAACACCAAGTCCCAGTGTATTCGGGTTCTTGTAGAACTTGAATACAGTCGGGACGATCTTCTTTTCGCCGTCAACTATCTTTTCATGGTCGATGCTTATCTCGGTGGTCAGCTTGTACTCGGGGCATACCTTGTACCTGCTGCTGACGTACATATCATTTCCCTTTTTATCCATAACGTAACGTATATCAAAAAGGGCATCTGTCAGGGGAGTTGCGCCGTCATACTTGGTGTAATGTCCGCCGTAGGCAAATCCCAGCCTGTGCAGTGCCATCAGTGCGGGGGCATTCATGGTGGAGCTGGAATGTGAAACGCTCTTGTAGCCTGTGCCTATGGCATCGTTGACGGTGCGGTGGAAGGTGGCTTCCATGCGGTAGAAGGGGTCGGGGTCGTATTCCTCTATCATATCGACAGCCTTGTTGAGATCGGACATATAGGGCTCATAGGAGCTGTATCTTGAATAGGCAACGTCCATATCTATCTTCTTGATAGTATCTATGCTCACCGTAAAAAGCTCAACAGTCAGCACTACGGTAAGCGAAAGTGCCACCGCCTTTGAACGCGGATACTTCTTTGCAAGGTATAACAGCACAAAGTATATTATCAGCGCTATCATGCTGACCCATATACCCTGTATAACGTTGTAGGGGTCGCCGTTGTCGTTCTTGCGGGTGACGAACAGCTTGAAATGGGTGTAATTCTCCCTCTCGCACCAGAACAGGAACATCATGAGCCCGAAGAACACACCGCCGATATTTTTTGCGGTTATGCCGTCAAGGTTCTCAAACGCCTTGAACGCCATGCACACCAGCATAAAGGAGAATATGAAGGAATACCTGAAAGGCAGCCAGTTGGGCACCTGAAAACCATGCATAGCCATATCCCAGGGCTTGATGTACATGAGTACCACAAGTATCACCGTGAGGATGCCGTCTGCGGTCTTTTCCTTGACGTTTATCCTGTCATTCATGAAGTACAGCGGTACCAGCAGCAGCACAGCAGTGCCGCAGTATATCATCGGCATACCTTCGGGGTATACGGTATCGTAGGTCATGGGAAACAGCTTGGTAATAAATGTCAGAAAATCGAACTGTGTAGCCAGCGAGAAATCCGGGTCGGTGAACTCGAATTTGCCCAGTTTAAGTGAGTTGTACACAGGTATCAGCACCCACGCCGCACAAAGCAGCGCCACCAGCGTTCCCGCACCGAAAGCCAGACACCGCAGGAAAAACTTCTTCGGCAGCGCCCTTTCGGGGTCGGAAAGACATATATAGCAGAAATAGAAAAACGTGAATATACCCACCATATACCCGATGTAGAAATGGGCGATGAACATAAGCGCCAGCGGTATGATATAGGGCAGCAGCTTGCCCTCGTATACCAGTCTTCTCACGCCGCAGCATATCAGCGGCAGGTATATCAGCCCGTCCAGCCACATGGGGTCCATCAACTGCACCACCATGAAAGCCATAAGCGAATACATCATCGGGAACAGTATGAGCGACACCGTTTTCGGCGGGCGCTTCGCTGTGCGTTTCAGGAAAAAGCAGCAGGTCACGGCAGATGTGCCTATCTTTGAAAGCTGCATTATCAGTATAGCGGTCTGCATCATGCGTCGCGGCAGCAGCGCTATGATTATCATATAGGGGCTTGCGAGATAATAGGCGAATATGCCGAACATCTCGCCGCTCAGGTTCCTCGACCAGCTGTATATCCAGCTTTCACGCCCCCAGAAGGCTTCGCGGTAATGCTCGTAATAATATACATACTGCCCGTTGAGGTCAAGCACCAGCACAGAACCGTCACCTATGGGGTGTATCTCAAAAAACGCATAAGCGCCGAACAGTATCGCCGCTGACAGGAAAAATACCGCGAAGTATACCCGCCTGTCAATGCAGAAGCCGCCTACGTTCTCCAGCGCTCTTCTTAAAAAGCTGCCCCTGTCCTGCGGGGGGGTGAGCTTTTGTGTACTATCCATTGTTATCCTTATCCTCTCTGCGGACTATATCCTTGATTATATATCTCGGGCGCTGTTTTATCTCCTCGTATATCTTTGAGATATAGTACCCTATCACACCCAGACTGAACATGATTATACTTGATGTCAGCAGCTGGAGTATGATGACTGTGGGGAAGCCTGCCTCAGAATTCCCGAAAAATTTATTGTAAAGCGTATTCACGCCCAGTATCAGCGAGACCAGGAAGGTCACCACACCGAATACCGTTACCAGCTGTAACGGTGCGGAGGTGAATGACGTGATATTGTTTATCGCAAAGCGGATAAGCTGACCGACGCGCCATTTTGAGCTGCCTATCTCACGTTCAGCCACCTCAAACCAGACCTTTTCGGTGTTGAAGCCCACCCAGCCCGACATTGCGCGGAAGAACGTAAGTCTTTCGGGCATACGGTTGAGTGCATCGATGACGCTCCTGTCCATCAGCTTGAAATCCGAAGCATTTTCCATATCCAGCCCGCTGCCTTTGCCTATCAGCTTGTAAAACAGCAGCGAAAAGCCCTTGTAGAGCAGGTTTTCCCTGCCCCTGTCCTTTTTGCGCCCTTCGATGATGTCAACGCCGCCCTTTTCCCATATACGGTACATCTCTATCACGGTCTCCACAGGGAACTGCATATCGCAGTCATAGATCACAGCGCAGTCGCCCCTTGCTGTTTCAAGTCCCGCAAAAATTGCGCTCTCCTTGCCGAAATTGCGCGAAAAGCCCACCGCAGTAATGCGGCTGTCATTTTCTGCCAGCGCACTTATCTTCTCCCACGTTTTGTCAGAGGACCCGTCGTTGATGAAGACCAGTTCGTAGTCTATATTATTATCAGCCATTGCCTTATCCAGTGCAGCGGCTGTCCTGTCTATATTGCCTTCCTCATTGAAGGCGGGTATTATAAAAGTAAGCAAATCTATCCACTCCGTATAATATCCTGCTCAAATCGTGCGGACTACTGCCCGCTTCGTCTGTCTGCGCCCTTTTTTACGTCCCTTAACCTCACTGCCGTCACTATCACCAGCACATAGGAGGTCAGTTTGCTTATTGCCGCCATAAAACCCGAATAAGTCTGCACCGATTCCACCGTTACCAGTCTGTTGAGAGTATCGCACAGCAGGTTTATGATGATGCAAAGGGCGGTCTTTTCGATCCTGTCCTTAGATCTCAGTATATCAGTAAAATTATCGGTAATTATCAGCTTTTTATACCTTTCGTGTCCTGCCCTCGCAGTGCGGTCGCTGTGTTCAAAAAATGCGATGATCCCGAAGACCATCCTCAGCGCCAGCAGGGTCTGCAATGTGCCCGTGATCACTGCCGTGATGTTCTCCGCCATACTTTTTTTCAATATGAACTCGAAAACCGCCGCGACAGCTGCACATACGATACCCGCCACCGTACACACAGCGGCATTTTTTTGCAGCATACTCAGTGCGGAGATCCTTGATGATTCAAGATCCCCGTCCTCTGCGGTCAGTTTTTCGCGGACAGTCCTCCAAACAGCGATACCCCCAAGCCCGCTTTCGCGGACAGGGGGGTCACAGTCGTTTTTAAGTGATGACAGGCTGTATTCTGCCATCTCCTTTGTTCCTGCGTAACACAGGGCGAAGCCGATGGTCTTCAGCAGATGACCTGCTGTCCAGCCCAGCGGCAGCTGTATCAACAGCAGCACACAGCCGGTAAAGGTATATAATAACATTCACTCAGCTCTTTTTCTTGAAAGTTGATTTTATGATAAGTCCCGCGCCTGCGGCTATCATACCAAGCATAAGGATATACACATAAAGGGTGTTTCCGTATTTCGGACGGAATTCCAGCGTAGATATCAGCGAGATAAGTATTATGAACAATCCCAGTGATGCAACGGAGTAACCTATGATGCGTTTTCTCCCGTCCAGGAAGAATATCAGTCCTATGCCCAGCAGCAGAGGTATCAGCATAACGCCGCCTGTTATCCTCATGCCGAAGAGACTGTAATTTCCAAATCCTCCCATCGTGCCCATCAGCGAGGTCACGGTGAATGAATTCAGCAGCCAGTAAAGTCCGCCGCCCAGCAGCAGGAACCCGATAAAGAACTGCAATGTCTCATTGCCGGAAGAACCGCTGCTTTTCATACCATAGCTATCATAGCTTTTATTTGAATATTTCTTCTTTCCCGTCAACATTTTTTCCACTTCCTTTGCTTCTTTCATATTGCGTTTCATGAACGCTCTTGCGCTTTTTTCAGCTCTCAGTAACTCTTTGTCTATATTGCTTGACCTGTTGAACAAATCACATCACCTGCCTTGACAGCGGGTCTATAGCGATCCGCCTTGAAATTCAGACATGATCCGGTCTCAAGACTCATATATCCGGGTTTTTGCGACCGTATTTTGTGAATTTATATAGTTTGGACAGCTATAATAACATCGGCAAACGACCCTTTCATTGTTTACCGTTTCTCATCTTTCGATGATATAATTATAAGATATTTTCCCCGAATTGTCAATACTTCCCCGATTGCAGTTGTGTTAATTTCGGTTGCACTTTTTCATGCCTGTATCGGGGCATAATAAAAAGCTGCCGCACAGGACAGCTTTTTGATCTGAAACTATTTGCCTGAAGTCTTTTTCTTGCCCGCAGGCTTTTTTCCGATGGTGGTATCGTATGAGATACCTGTTTCCGGAAGACTGGCGGTCACTTTTTTCTTATCGTTTACGGTCACTTTTACGTTCTTTCCGCCGACGGAAACGCTGACACCGCGCTTGTTTTTATTTATGCGGAGCAGACTGCCTAACTTAATGCTCTTTCTGAAATGAAATCCCATTATGATCCTCCTATCTAAATGGGGGTGAAACCCCCATACCCCCTGCGCCGAAACCCTAACTGCGACTGCGTCGGCAGTACGCCCGGAACCACCTTGACGCTTCGTTCGCTCTCCGTCGCTACGCTCCTTAACTGCGACTGCGTCGGCAGTGCTCACTACGGTCAAGTAGGCGTTCGGGCTTTCGGCTGTTTGCCATGCTTTTATAGTTTTGTTTTGGGCGATATGTCATACTTAATTAGTTTTGTTTTGGGACAATTTGCCATGTTACCCTAGTAACTGCAAACCTTCGCCCCACACCACAATTATGAATTATGAATTATGAATTGTGAATTATAACTACATTATATACCCGTGAGACTGATTTGTCAACAGTGGTCAAAAGATGAAAATATGGTGAAATGGGTGGTAATTTAAATGGAATTGTGTTATACTATAAGTTGGTATATTTTATGCCGCAAGCGGCGGCATAGGAATGGAGAAATGTAAATGTCTGTAAAATATGATAAGAAAAATATAGGCAAGGGCATCACCCTTACTTGTATATGCGATCCTAAGTATAAGACCAATATGATCAGAGTGAGGTTCGTGACACCAATTGTACCCGATGATCTGGGGGTCAACGCAGTGCTGATGTCCATGCTGGCTACATCTAATGCAGAGATAAAGTCGAGAACGGAGCTTTCAAAGAAGTTCCTGGGGCTGTACGGCACCTCCATAGGCGCTGTGTGGGGCAATGTGGGAGACTATCAGGCAATGGGCATGACAGTCAGTGCCATAAGAGACAGGTTCACTATCGGCGGAGAAGTGATATCCGAAGAAGCGGTGCGTCAGCTGCTGCTGTGCATATTTGAGCCCGACCTCACCGACGGGAATTTCAACGAGAGCTATTTCAAGCTGAGAAAACAGGAGCTTATAGACAATATAGCCGCATCCATAAACGATAAGCGCAGCTACGCTTTCATGAAGGCGAAGGAAGTCATCTATGAGGGGGAACCGACTGCGGCGGCGGAAACGGGTACTCTCGAAAGGGCGGAAAAGATCACCCGCGAGGATCTGCTGAGACAGTACGATCATCTTATGAAGCACGCTGCCATAGACATAATGGTATGCGGCGGCGGTGAGATAGACGGCGCTGTAGGTATGCTGACGGAAGCCTTTTCAAAGATGGAGCGCGGCGATGTATACGAGATAGATTACCGCAAATTCTCCCCTGCAAAGGCGGAACTGCGCGTTAAGGAAGAGGATATGGACATCAAGCAGAGTAAGATGTTCATGGCGTATAAATCCGAGTGTGAGGATATATACCTTTGCAAGCTGACGGCATGGCTGCTGGGCGGTTCGGTATTTTCAAAGCTGTTTTTGAATGTACGCGAAAAGCTGTCGCTGTGCTACAACTGTGACAGCTACTACAACGACTTAAAGGGCGTTATGCTGATAGAGAGCGGCGTGGATACGGAAAATATCGAAAAGGCACAGGAGGCTATCCGCGCACAGGTCAAGGCTATGAAGGACGGCGACGTTACGGAGGAGGAGCTGGAGAATACCAAGAGGTATATCAAGAGCAACTTCATGTCAAATTACGATTCTGAATGGGATATGGCGGGATGGTACAGGGCGCAGGATACTCGCGGCACCTGCTATACGCCGGAAGAGGTATGTGATATCATAGACAGGATCACGGTGGCGCAGATAGTGGAGTGTGCAAACAGCTTCACGGAGGATACTGTGTTTGTACTGAAAGCAAAGGGGGGCGCAGCTGATGAATAAGGAGATAATTAGGAGCGAGCGCTTCGGGGAGCAGTATTCGCTGATACACCACAAGTCGGGTCTTGATATCCTGATATGGAAGATGGAGAATTATTCCACTACTGAGGCGGCTTTCGCCACAAGGTACGGTTCGATAAATACCCGCTTCAAGACCTCTGAAACAGGAGACTTTATCACTGTGCCCGAAGGTATAGCCCATTATCTGGAGCATAAGCTGTTCGAGAGCGAGGATATACCCGTGTGGGAGCTTTATGCGGCTACGGGTGCGAGCGCCAATGCGTTCACTTCCTTTGATGCTACGGAGTATACATTCAGCACTTCCCAGAACTGGGAGAGGTCGCTGGAGATACTTCTCGACTGTGTGCAGAAGCCCTATTTCACTAAGGAGAACGTGGAAAAGGAACAGGGAATTATCGCGCAGGAGATAAAGATGTACGAGGATTCGCCTTTCAATGCGTGCTTTTACAATTTGCTGAGGGCGATATACAAGGAGCACCCCGTAAAGATAGATATTGCGGGAACGGTGGAGTCTATCGCAAAGATAACTCCCGAACTGCTTTATGACTGCTACAATACTTTCTATAATCTGCATAATATGGTGCTTTCCATTGCGGGAAACGTGGACGAGGACAAGGTCATAGAGATATGCGACAGGATACTGAAGCCCGCAGGGGAACTTCATCTGGAATGCAGCTTCCCCGAAGAGGGACAGGGCGTTACACAGAAGCGTATCACCGAAAAATTCCCCATAGGACTGCCCATATTCGATATCGGCTACAAATGCGAGCCCTGTGACGGCAAGGATTTTGAAAGGACGGTATGCATCGCGAGAATGGCGATGCAGATGCTGATAGGTTCGTCCTCGCCGCTTTATCAGCAGCTTTTTGATGACGGTCTGCTGAATTCGCAGTTCGGCTACAGCGCATTCTGCGGCAGCGGCAGTTTCTTTGTGAATACTATCTCAGGTGAATCGAGAGATCCCGATGAGGTATACAGGCGCTTCAATGCAGAGGTCGAGCGTGTGAAGAGGGAAGGCTTTGACAAGGACAACTTCGACATCGTCAAGAAATCGAGGTACGGCTCGATAGTGAGGATGTTCGGCAATGTTGAGGGTCTGGCGGATTCCATGACAGCAAGCTATTTCAATGGCACTACTGTATTTGACGAAGCTGAGGCGCTGGCGGAGATAACCGCTGAGGACTGCAGGGCAGCACTGGATACGCTGTTTGATGAAGAAAATTCGGCTATATCCATAGTTGAGCCGATAAAGGAGTAAGGAAAATGAACATGAATGTTATGACTGCTTTGACCGCACTGGCGGAGGATACAGCGGCAGTCAGAGAAAAACTGAGAGAAAATCCCGACAAGGTGTACTTCCCGAATTTCGGCAATTCGGATAATATATTCCGTGAGGGTATAAGTATAGACCGTGCGGCATTTACCATACCCGGTTTGAATTTCACGGTGTACTGGTACGGTATGCTGATAGGACTTGGTATGCTGCTGGCGATAATCTACGGCTACAAGAAGATGCGTCCCTGCGGCATTGACCCCGACAGAGCAACGGATTCGGTGATAAGCGGCATAATCGGTGCGATACTGGGCGCAAGGCTTTACTATATAGTATTCAACACCGAAGGCATGAAGCTGACGGATTTCTTCAAGATACGCGACGGCGGTCTGGCGATATACGGCGGACTTATCGGCGCCATACTTGTGGGCGGCATAGTGACCAAGCTGAGAGGGCTGCGGCTTTCCGCGATGCTGGATGTTGCTGCGCCCTGCTTCCTGATAGGGCAGTGCATAGGGCGCTGGGGAAATTTCTTCAACCAGGAGGCTTTCGGCATGAACACCGACAAGCCCTGGGGTATGCTTTCCTGGAAGACTGCGGTCTTCATCACCGACCATTACGATACGCTGACGGACGTTGACGCATATTCACCGATACACCCCTGCTTTCTGTATGAGAGCCTGTGGTGTCTGATAGGTTTCCTGATACTGCATTTCTATTTCAAGCACCGCAAATTCGATGGTGAGATATTCATCATGTATGCGGGCTGGTACGGACTGGGCAGGTTCTTCATCGAGGGACTGCGCACAGACAGTCTGTACCTCGGGCATATCAGGGTATCGCAGCTGGTGGCGGGCACCTGCGTGGTGGCTTCGCTGATACTGTGGATATTCTTCCGCAGCAGCACAAAGAGATCGGGCAATTACAAGTTCTTCTATGAGACAGAGGTATCAAAGGCACAGCTGGCGGAGTATGCGGGCTATGAGGATATGCAGAAGGAAAAGAAGGAACTGAAAAAGAAGATAGCCGAAGCCAAGCACAGCGGCGAGAGCTTTGCTGAGCTTGAAAAGGAATACGAGGAAAAGTTCGGCAAGGAAGCGATGAAAGCCCGCAAGCAGGCGTTGAAGGATGCGGCAGGCAAGGATAAGGAGAATACCGAAAATCCCGATGACGGCTACAAGTCCATACTTGATGACGAAGAGACAGAAGAAGGCAAAAGCGAGGATAAAGAGGATTGATCTTACTGAAAGGAGATAGCGATGAAAATAAAGGCAGTATGCGCCGCAGTAATAGCGCTGACAGCGGTGCTGACGGCAGGATGCGGCAGCGTCTTTGAGAGCAAGCCGAGAAAGAGCATAGATGATGAAAGCAAAGGCACATCTGCATCTGTAACGGCGACTGACGGTGAGGACGCGGAAAAAGGCGATACTGATACCACTCAAAAGCCGCGCGGAAACAAGAAGCCTGCCCATGCTGAGATCGGCGAGAACGGCGCAAAGGCTGTAACTGACGTGCTGCTGATACCCGACAATGATGAGGATATATCCCGCGATGTGAGGTTTACGGACGAGTACGGCAGGCACGTTCTGCACACGGGCGTTGTGGGGCTTGTGGGCGCACCTGTTGATGTGGCTTTCAAGTCAGACAATGTCAAGGGCGGCAAGCTGGTGTTCGTATATGACCCCGATGAGCTGCAAGGCGTTCGCCCCGATGCGCTGATGTTTTTGTGGTACGATGAAGAGAACAACAATTATGTCGAGCTGGAAAACGGCGAGCTGAACACCGATAACTGCTCTGTGTCCATAAATATCAAGGAGCAGGGAGTGTATCTGCTGGTGAACAAGTACCGCTGGCTCAACTGCTGGGGCGCGGATCTTGATGACGACGGCTACGAGAAGGATTACGACCCGTCTGCTCAGCCGCTTGATGATACCGTATGGGCGAAGAACGAGGACGTGGGCGATATACTGCAGCTGGCAGATGCGGAGTATATCAGTTCCTGCCGTCAGGAGGGTACGGGCTCTTACATATTCAAGGTAAGTACCGTCGAACAGCTGGCGAGCGCGGTATACCTTGCGAACTGTAAAGGCGCTGACGACAGCGGGAACTATACGAATATCCAGATAGAACTGGAAAACGATATCGACCTTGCGGGCTACAAATGGGCTCCTATGGGCTGGACAGGCGCGGGGCTGGATTACGATTTCCACGGTGACTTCAACGGCAATGGTCACACCATAAAGAATATGACCATCGAAGACGGCTACCATGTGGCATTTATCGGCTGCGGACTGTTCTGCACGGTGCGTGATGTGAATTTCGAGAACGCAAAGGTCTCGGGCATGAACCCTGCTGTGCTCATAGGCTATGCAAGGAACTGCCAGGTGATAAACTGCCATGTTCAGGGCATTACCGACGGCAAGGAAGCGGGCGGTATATGCAGTATAGATCAGTCATCGGATATGATCGAATGTACTGCGGACGTTATCGCCAATGGCGAGAGTCTGGGCGGCGATCTTTCGGGCACGGCGCATGAAGCCGCAAAGGTGGCACAGCAGAATGAGCCGAAGGAGAAGATATGGCTCGATAAGGACGGTTTCCCGAACCGCGATGCGGGGCTGGAGAAAAAGTATGACAATCTCGGCTGGAACATAAAGCGGGGCGGCGAGCAGGTATTATCGAGAAACGCCGAGAATGAAACGGTGCTGAACTGGCAGGAGATAGACATTATAGGCTATCCCGGGCGCTACGAGGTAACGCTGACAGCTTTCGTGGACGGGTACTATATCCCCATAAGCAATACACTGGAATACAATATAAAATAATATACATGGAGGACAAGAATATGGCAAACATAATCGATGGCAAGGCAGTTTCCGCACAGGTCAAGGAAGGCATCAGGCAGGAAGTCGAGGCGCTGAAAGCAAAGGGCATCGAGATCGGTCTGGCGGTAGTTATCGTGGGTGACGATCCTGCTTCACAGGTGTATGTTAAGAACAAGGAGAAGGCTTGCGAGGCTGTGGGCTTCAATTCCTTCAAGTACGCACTTCCCGCTGAGACCACCGAAGAGGAACTGCTGGCACTGGTGGACAAGCTGAACAATGACGACAAGGTGGACGGCATACTGGTACAGCTCCCTCTGCCCAAGCACCTGGATGACAAGATAATCATCAACAATATACGCCCCGACAAGGACGTTGACGCTTTCCACCCCGTGAACGTGGGCAAGATAATGATAGGCGATTACAGCTTCCTGCCCTGCACACCCGCAGGCGTAATGGAGCTTATAAAGTCCACGGGAACAGACGTTGCCGGCAAGGAATGTGTAGTTATCGGCAGGAGCAATATCGTGGGCAAGCCTCAGGCTATGCTGCTGCTGCACCAGAACGGCACTGTTACCATCACACATTCCAAGACCAAGAACCTCAAAGAGGTATGCTCAAGGGCGGATATACTCGTTGCGGCAGTTGGCAGGGCTAAGATGGTCACAGCCGACTACATCAAGGAGGGCGCAGTAGTCATAGACGTGGGCATGAACCGCGATGAGAATAACAAGCTGTGCGGCGATGTTGATTTTGAGGACTGCAAGGAAAAGGCAGGATACATCACTCCCGTGCCCGGCGGTGTAGGTCCCATGACCATAGCAATGCTCATGAAGAATACCCTCACAGCAGGCAAGGAGCATCACGGCGTAGAATAAGGCTTTGACGTAAAGCGATATATGCAAGGACCCCCGAAAACACTGCGTTCTCGGGGGTCATTTAAATATAGAAATATTGGGAAAGAGATGGATGGCTTATTCAGCTGCGGGAGCTATGGGGTCAACTACATCGTATGTAGCGCCGCCGGGGATATTCTCCGCAGGTACGGGGATAACGTTGTCGTTCTCGTCTAGCAGTACCATATCAGCGATGTAGAAATCGATATTCTGGTGCTGTGTGCAAGCCCATGTCTGGAAGAACAGGTAGTTATGCTCGTTGTCTGCAAAGCCGAAGGACTTGGTGGTGCCTGCGTTAACGCCGGGTCTGCCGACTATCTCGGAGTATGCCCATGCATTTACCCAGCCCTCTTCGTCGTTCCTGTCAGAAGCCATATCAAAGCCTGTCAGGTTGCCCGACCACTTTGAAACGTTGTTGGTGCCCATTTCGCCGCCTATCCAGTAAACGCCGACACCGCCTGTGTTGCCGTCATCAAACTGTGCGGGATCCTGTGCGATAGCCACAACATCGAACTTAACGGTGAATATCTTTGCAAGCTCATCCTCGTGGCCTGCAAACAGCTTGTCAAGGTCGATATTCCACTTTCTCAGCATATATACAGGCTCAACAGCGTCATCGCCCTCTTCATAGATCACGTTGCCGTTGGCATCCTTCCACTGAGTGTATACCTCGTGGAACTTGCACATGGGTATGCCGCCAACGTCCTGTACGGAAATATCCATTATAGCTTCGTTTCCGCCGTAGCCTACCTCACCGGGTGTGTGTGTCTCGCCCTTGTAGGGATTTTCGATCTCGTTGCCGTCGGCATCCTTATATTTGTAGTTGTTAACAGCCTCCTGGTTGAAAGGCGCGATGAACTGGCTAACATCGGTATCCAGCGCAAATTTCAGTGAAGCATTGTCATAATTGAGCAGCTTGTCCTTGATGGCTTCAACGCCTACAGCGCCGCTAACAGGAGTGTCCTCCTCAGCAGTAGTTTCCTCGGGAGCTTCCGTTTCAGCGGGAGCAGTGGTAGTCTCGGGGGCTTCTGTCTCAGCGGGAGCCTCAGTCTCTGCCGCAGTTGTGGTAGTCTCGGTCTTTGAATCGTTATCTGCGCTATCGCCGCAGCCTGCAAATAATGCAGCGGTCATAGTGAGCGCAATGGTAAGCGCTAACAGCTTTTTCATTTTTAATAGCCTCCATTCTGATATATCACGGGAATTCTGTATACATTCAACAAAATCACTATGTCAAAAATGTATATTAGGTATAAATTTTCGGAAATTTTGGCGCAATAACAGGCGCTATTGCCGCCAACAGCGCCTGTAGCTTGTACTATTTATTGCGATTATTTGTCGCAGAGAAGAAATTATTTCTTCTTAGAAACTACTGCAACTGCACCAGCCAGAGCCAGACCTGCCAGAGCCAGACCAGCGGTAGCACCTGTTGCCGAGTTGGTGTTATCGGAAGCAGCGGAAGAAGTTGCTGCTGCGGAAGATGTACCTGTGGTGGTAGTTGTGGTAGTGGTCTTGGTGGTAGTTGTAGTGGAAGCCTTGGAAGAATCAGCCTTGGAAGAATCAGCCTTGGAGGAATCGTCAGCCTTGCTGCTCTCATCTGCCTTGCTGCTCTCGTCAGCCTTGCTGCTTTCGTCAGCCTTGCTGCTCTCATCTGCCTTGCTCTCGTCAGTGTTCTTCTCCTGTACGGGGTCGCCGGTGATCTCAACGTTGGTAACAGTAAGGGTAGAGCCCCACCACTGCTGAACAGCGATGTTTGCAAAGTAATCATTGCCCACATAGTCAGCATAGCTTACGAATGTATCAGCGGGAACGTCGAAATCAAGAGTATATGTACCGTCGCTGCCCTGAGCCTCGAGAGGAGCATCACCTGTCTCAACAGTACCGGGGTTGCCGAACTTGAAGTGATCCTCATCCTGCTGCCAGCTCTTGCCTTCGCCTGCGCCGTTGAACATGATGCAGCCGCCCCAGCCATTACCGTCCTCTTCCTTAGTGAAGGTCAGCTTGATGTGGGTAACAGTAGAAGGCTCATAACCGGACTCTACCAGCTTGATGCCTAACCAGGTGTTATCTTCGGCGATGAAAGCCTTGGTATCGTCCCAGCCGTTCTCGGGATTGGTAGCCGCAAAAGCGGGAATAGCCATTGTAGCAGCGATAGCCATTGCGGACATACCTGCAAAAATCTTAGAAATTTTCATATTTGGTTACCTCCAGAAATGTGTTAACTTTCTGCCGATAGTGCGGCAGATCACATATATCCATACAATCATTTTATAATAATACAAATAAATTGACTACACATTTATTGCGAGCTTGCCCTCTAATTCTGACCAAAAATTGCGAATTACATGAAATAGTCATATATTTGTATTGTTATGATAAATAATTCGGGCTGTACAGACAGCTTAAAATACTTGCAAAGTGTAAAAATCGCAGAAAAAATATGTTCATGCCTGCCCCATTTTTTGCGATTGGCTTATGACAGCTTGGAGTATACCTTACCGCCTGTCAGCTCCTTGCCGTTTGCAGCAAAAAGTTCGGAAACGGTGACTACCTGCCAGCCCTCTGCTTTGAGAGCGGGGACTATTTCAGCCATAGCATCTGCGGTAGCAGCGTAATTCTCGTGGCAGAGCACTATCGCACCGTTGAGGGAGCCGTTCTCCTTTGCCTTGACGATGGTATTGACGATATCTTCTTTGGTAGCCTTGTTCCAGTCCTTGGTATCAACTGCGCAGGATATCAGAGCCACGTCATTGAGGGTCTTAGTGGTATCTCCGCCGCCGTCCAGGTAGGGCAGTCTCATCACTGCGGAGGGTTCCTCACCGATTATGCCTTTGAGCTTTTCACGGCACTTTTCGTACTCGTCCCTTATCTCCTGTGCGCTCAGCTTTGAAAGATAGGGGTGTGTCATGGTGTGATTGGCGATCTCCATGCCCTTGTCATGAGCGTACTTTACCTGCTCCTCGGTCTTTATCCAGTTACCCACATAGAAGAAAGTAGCATGGAATCCGTTGTCTGCCATAGTATCTATTATACGGTATGCGGGGTCGGTCTTATTGGTGGCGCTGGCGCCGTCATCAAAGGCTATGGCTACCATGGGCCTGTCCTTGTCTATCCACGAAACATCGGCGGTATTCTTTATCGCCACGGGATCCTTGAATTCATACACGCTCTCGTCCTCCTTGCCCGATGATGATTCCACCGCTTCTCCGCCTTCGCCTGTGCCCGATGCGCAGTCGATATAGAAATCCGTCAGGCTGTCGGGGGATTCCACATAAAGCTGTGCGTTTACAGCACCTTCGGGGACAGTATAGTCGCCCTCAAGAGTCACCCACTCGCCGTTGGGTGCGGACTTCTGGTCAACCTGATCGTAGTGGTCTCCGCCCGCATCGGTGTACTGCATGGTGAATTTCAGCGTTACATCGCTGCCGCTCTTCTGCATGGCATCGGTCTTGAAGTGGTATGTGCCGCCTGCCTTGAATACCTCGCCGTCCAGCATTATCGCGCAGCCGTTCCAGTTGTCGCTCCTGCCGCTGACGAACAGCGAACCGTTTCCGTCGGAGGCTTCATCGGTGGTCTGCTTTACGGTGGCAGAACCTCTGGGCATCCAGCTGCATTCGTCCTCTTCAAAGTTGCTGGTGAAGAAACCTGCGCCGCCCGTCATTGCCTGCGGTGCGCCGCCTGCGTCTCCGCCCTCGTTCTTGGTAACCTCGATGGAGGTATCTTCGGTATAGTTGCCGTCGATGGTCAGTTCGTTTTCGTATATGGTGGCTTTTCCCTTAGACTGATAGCCCTCGATATTCAGTGCCACCTCATACATCTTGCCCAGTTCAAGCCCTACCTTTTTCCATGCATCGAAGTGCTTGGATACGGATATGGTACCCTCTATCTTGGTGCCGTCCGCCGTCGGCTTGGTCTGCCTTACGCTCCAGTACTGGTCGAAGGTCTTGGTGCCGTCGATGGAGGGCTGTTCGTATCTTGTCGTCTTATAGATATCGTATACTGCGCCGTCCACCGTTACGGTGCCCAGCGAGAAAGGCGCTCCGGGCGGTCTCCAGGAACCCCATGTTTCTACGATATAATACTCTATCAGCGGGTCGCGGGTCCAGCCGTATACACACATATAAGAATTGCCGTCGGGCTGATAGTCCACGCCGTACTTTATGGAGATATTTCCCAGTTCCTTGTAGGTCTTGGTGCAGTCGAATTTCTTTCCTCTGCGGAACAGTGCGTTATTGATATCCGACCATTCGCAGGAGAATGTACCGCCTGCCGATACAGTCATAGTAGTATTGCCGTTGTCCTTCCACAGCTCGTAATCATAGCCGTCGGCAGTGCCTGTGATATTCTCTGTATATACCTCATCCTTGAACACCTCAGCAGCCTCCTTTTCCGAAGCTGTGCTGTCGGTCTTGTCAGCGGCTTTTGAAGCGGGAGATTTTTCTTCGGTGTCCGAGTTATCTCCGCAGCCCGAAAGCGCCGCTGTCAAACACAGCGCCGCAGCAGTGACCGCAGCAAAGCGCCTTAATAGATTATTTCCCATTCGGGTCATGACCTCCTTTTTACGTTAATCAGCTCGCTCTGTCATACTGATATACGGTATGACCGCGGCGGGCATATGACCTCGTTATGTTTTTAACATTTTTTCGTACTTTTTTCAAGTCAAAAATTGTCTTTTGGGATATTGCTTTCTTCATTAATTGTGAAATATTCAACCAACTTCATATTGTGTTGTACGGCGGCGATGTTTTTCTCTGTAATGCTATTCTTAAAAGAGGGGCTTAGATATAATATTCATGTTGGAACATGGCTTTGACAAACTCCTGTGACCCCGAAATTTCGGGCAATTTTCAATTTAATGATTATTTAAGAAATTCCATGCTATACTCATGTACAGAAAGAGAGGTAAGGCGTATGTTTATTACGATACTTAAAAAAGACATGAAACGAAAAAAGACAATGAACCTGATACTGCTGCTGTTTATCATACTCTCTGCCATGTTTGCGGCAAGTGCGGTGAACAACATCGTCAGCGTGCTGGGAGGGCTGGACTATTACTTCGACAAAGCGGGCATCGCGGACTATATGCTGGCGACATCGCAGGGAGACCCCCGTCTGGATGAGATCCTCGATACCAGCGAGTATTGTCAGGGCAGCAGGAGGGAACCCTACCTATCGATGAACACAAGCGAGGTCCGTGATAATGACGGCAAAAAGATCTGGGAGGATGTCGGATCGAACGGCATGATCGCTTCTGTTGACCGAATGGAGCTGAAATTGTTCGACAAGAACAATGAACCCATCACTAAAGTTGAAAAAGGCAAGGTGTATTTCCCTGTATACTATGCGAAGAAAGGCAATTTGCAGGTCGGCGATGTAGTAGAGCTCAGGAAAGACGGCAAGTGCTTAAAGCTGGAATACGCAGGCTTGCTCAAGGATGCATTTTTAGGCTCGAACTTTGTGGGAAACCCCAGGTTCCTTTTGAATGATGAGGATTATCAGACCTTTATCAGCGATGATACCGTTATATCGTATATGTACTATATCGACAGCAATGATACCGACAAGCTGGCGGGTGAACTCTCCGAGTCTTCAGCGATAATGTTCTCGGGCGACAGGGCGCTGATAAAGCTGACCTATATGCTGGACATCATGATCTCGGGCATAATGCTGGCAGTAAGTATCTGCCTGCTGCTGGTATCCTTCGCAGTGCTGAGATTTTCCATCAGCTTCACCGTGAATGAGGAATTCCGTGAGATAGGCGTTATGAAGGCGCTGGGTCTCAAAAACAATTCCATAAGGACACTCTACCTTGTAAAATATCTGGGAATAGCGATAGTAGGTGCGGTGATAGGCTTCTTTGCCAGCATACCCTTCGGCAAGCAGCTGCTGATGGGCGTGAGCGACACTATCGTACTCGGCAACGACAACGATACCGCCATAGGCATTGCCTGCGCTGGCGGCGTGGTACTGCTCATCATAGCTTTCTGCTGGGGCTGCACAAGAAAGATCAAGAAGCTCTCCCCGATAGACGCTGTACGCAGCGGTCAGACAGGTGAACGCTTCCGCAGAAAGGGTCTCATCACCCTCAGCGGCAGCAAGATGGGCGCAGGCGGATTTCTGCCCCTGAACGACGTACTCAGCGCACCAAAGACCTACGCTATGCTGACTGTTATCTTTGCGATATGCATGATGCTGGTAATGATGCTGGCAACAGCTGTAAACACTCTCAGGAGCGGCAGCCTGGCGTATCTTCTCAGCTGCACCGAGAGCGACCTCTATATCTCCACCGATGCGGTAACTCCCGAAAAGATAGCGAGCGGCAGTATAACATACGGTGAAGAAATGAAAAATATGGAGAAGAAGCTGGCGGATAACGGTATCCCCGCAAAGGTGACAAAGGAACTGGGCGTAAATACCGCCGTAGAGGCAGGAGACAAAAATATCAAGCTGCTCATGTTCTGCAACAGGGATATCGACTGTTCGGAATATGAATACACTGAGGGCACAGCACCTCAGAATATACACGAGATCGCACTTTCCGAGGTAACTGCGGACGACCTTGATGTAGGCGTGGGCGACAAGGTCAAGGTGACACTGGAAGGCAAGACCAACGAATATATGGTAACGGCAAAGTTCGTCACCATGAATCAGGCGGGCAGCATGGGCAGATTTTATCAGGATATGGAAATCGATGATGCAAACGTTATTTCCAGCATGGAATATCAGATAGACTTTGACGACGACCCCGATGAAGCTACCATCCTTGAAAGAAAGCAGCAGGTGATGGACATATTCGGAGTAAAGACGGTGTATACCGCAGGCGAGTTCGTTGACAGCTGCACCAATTCCTCTTCGATGATAGAGGCGGCGAAGAATATCGTCCTCATTATAAGTATAGTTATAATCATACTGATAAGCGTATTGATGGAGCGTTCGTTCATATCGAAAGAAAAGAGCGAGATCGCGCTTATGAAGGCGCTTGGCTTCAAGAGCCGTTCGGTATCGGCGCACCACAGCGTAAGATTTATGATATGCGGCATAGCGGCGGGTATACTTGCCTGCGCACTGTGCATACCCTTCTCGAAGCTGGTACTTGGCATGGTATTCAGCACTATGGGTGCTGTTAAGGACATAAGATATGCAATCAAGCCTTTGGAGCTGTTCGTTATCTATCCTTTGATACTGACGGGAGTGACCATACTTGGTGCGAGCGTGACTGCACTTTACACCAGGACTATAAAGGCAAGCGACGCGGCAGACATTGAATAATTCATAATGCATAATTCATAATTCATAATTATGGGTGCGGGGCGGGAAGTTGGCTGTGCGTGACCCTTTGGAGTAGTGGGCACGGGCAACAGAATTGTGTGTGCGCGGAAGCAAACAAGCGCCCCAAACAAACAAAGCCGCGAACCGAGCTTTGGGTCAAGCCTTTCGCGAAAGGCTTGCGGAGAGCTCGAGAGGCAGAGCCTCTCGGTCAAGGCACAAAAGCGACGCGGCATCCATGTATTATTAGCACAACAAACTAACGCCCTAATAAGCGCGGCAATCACAAACAATCGAGCGTGAACGATACTTTCGTCCACGCTCTTTCTATGTGCGTAAATACATTGCCGCGCGTCTACCAGCGAGGA
>NZ_CAMHRZ010000013.1 GCF_946187255.1 uncultured Ruminococcus sp. | reverse complement strand
CCCGCCTGTCGGGAAAGTGGCTTCAACTCCGCTGACAGCGCAGACCAATAAAGTTGACTAAAACTGACAAAAGCTGACACGAGGTTTTCAACTTTATAAACCCCTAAATTTCGGGCTTTCAGGGGCAAAAATATAAAAACTGACAAAACTGACGGGGTAGTACGAACACTTTAAAAAATAAATTTTACATATATTGGTAAATAACTGTTATTTTTACATTTTTACCTCTATCCTGTCAGGATAGTCAGTTTTTATAAAAATTGGGCTGAAACGGCGTAAAATAGGGATTTTTATAGTTGACAAGCAGTGTCAATTTTATGTCAGTTTATGTCAGCTTTTGTTCCGCAAGCTAAAGTTATCAACACTTTCAGGCGTGAGAACATCACATCATCCCAACTTTTTACAGCGCCCACTTGACAAAAAGGCGGTAATGTGATAAAATATGTGCAATGAGTTATACAAATCATACTTTTATAACTTCGCAGAGGTGAGCACTATGACAAAATTCCCCAAAGGCAAAAATGCGTGGACGGTAACAGTGGGCGAAAAGGGACAGATCGTCATCCCAAAGCAGGCGCGTGAACAGTTCGATATACATCCGGGAGACCAGCTTATAATACTCAGCGATGAAAAACGGGGACTTGCTATCCCGCCTAAATCGCATCTCGCGGAGTTGTTTGCAAAGATATTCTCCGACGAAACGAAAGAATGATAAACACAAAGGGATATGCCGTGTTACGTCGGGCATATCCCTTATCTTTATGTCAGAGACTTGTGTGTACGGGCAGATGATATATGTAGCTTTCCGCATCAACGCCCAGCATTTTCTTCAAGGCTTCGCGGTACGCCGCCAGCTGTGAGGCGTACTTGTCGTCAAGCCCCTCACCGACTATATTGGTCTTGTAATCCACGATGTACCACTTGTCATCCTTGCAGTACACCAGATCCATCACACCGTTCACAAGGGTATCTGTGTCCCTGTCGAATGTGCAGAAGGGGAACTCGCAGTGGCACTCAGCGCCTTTAAGCACACCGAGAAGGTCGGCTTCCCTGCCATTTTCCTGACTGAAACCGCCGCTCATCATAACGTCCCACAGCCTGCAAAGCATATCGCTGACAGCTTCGTCCTCCTGCCAGTAATCGCTGATTATCTCCGCCACTGCGTCATCGCGTTTTGCAGTGCCCTTTGAGGTCACAAGTATCTCCATCAGCCTGTGTGCCATTGTGCCTGTCACATTGGCGGGAACATGACTCAGACGGTCTTCACCCGCAGAGACTTCCTCCCCAGTTATCTCCGTATCCTCAGCGTCCGTCTGAACGTCCTCATCGCTCTTTTTATGCGCCTTTATATCGCTTGGTCTGCGCACTGTGTAGGTCTCCTTCCTGCATTTTTCCTCCGTCAGGTCGGTGCATACTGCTTCGTCAAACAGCTTTCCGCAGTCGGTCTCCGTGCGCTTTGCGGGAGTCTGCGCCGCATCGGGTGCGCCGAAAACGGTGAAGAATTCCTGATCCTCTTTGCAGTGTTCTGCCAGTCTTTTCCAGTAGATGCCGTTAGCCAGTCCCGTCTTTATCTGCGGTGCCGATATTATAAGTATATCCTTTGCGCGTGTCGCCGCAACGTACATCAGGCGCAGCTGTTCGGCTTCCCGTCTTGCATTGGCGGCTTCCTTTTCGGCGGTATACTGCGCTGTGGATATCAGCGGGTAGTTCCCCGACTTCACATCGAATACCTTAACGGTCTCGCCGTCGTTGGTGCGCTCAATGCTCATGGACTCGCTCTTCTTTGAACCACCGGGTGCCGCCAGTATCACAACAGGCGCTTCCAGACCCTTTACTTTGTGAAGATTTGCCAGCCTTACTCTGTCAAGCCCCTTTTGCAGAGAGATGCATCTTGCCTGCTTAACACTGCCGTCTATCAGCGCCCCGAAGAATGCCGCCGCATCTTTCAGTGTCTTGACCTCTCCGCTGCACTCCGCATTCCTCAGAAGCTCTCTTGCGTAGCACAGATACTCCATATCGGTGCTGTCCGCCTTTCGGAATATATCCAGCTCTGCCGTTATCATATCCGCAGCCGCTGACGGCGAAAGCGCCGCCGCCCTGATATGCAGGTCGTGAAGTGTCTCCAGTGCCTTCTGTATGTTCGGGTATCCTTTCAGCGCATCTTCACTGTAACTGTACAGCGATACCCGCAGTTCTTTGCTTCTCAGCTGTATGAACTCACCCTGTGTTATGCCGAAGAGACCGCTGGTCAGCGCCGCATATACTGCCATACCGTCATCGGGTGAAGCAATGGCAGCCGCCGCAAGATACAGGCTTTTCAGCAGCCTGCATTCAGAGAACAGCACTCTGCCCTCTGCCATCACAGGTATCCTCTCAGCGGTGAGATGCTGCATATAATCCCCCACATCATCATTCTGCGGAACTATCACCATTATATCGCTGTAGCGGATGCTGTCGGTATACACCTTGCCGTACTTGTCCTTTCGGCGTATAGTCAGCGCCGGGTCGCCCACCAGCCTGTTTATTATCTGCGGAAGCTGTGCTTTGTCGCATCTTTCGGCTTCCTTTTCATAGGTCTTGAAGTAGTACACGCCGTTGGTGCAGATATCCTTTGCATCGTCATCTACGGGTATGTCCTCAAATCTGCTGTTGTCGGCGGTATTTGTCGGCAGGAGAATATTGAACACGCTGTTGAACCAGCGGCACAGTGAGGGCGTTGAGCGGTAGTTCTTGTTGAGTTTCAATACTCTGCGGTCGTCGCTGTCAAACATACTCCTTATGTTCATAAAGGAGCGCACATCCGCCCCCTTGAAGCTGTATATCGACTGCTTCGGGTCGCCCACAATGTACAGCGAGCCCTTTCGCGGCACACATTCGTACCAGTTCTCAACGGGCTTTTCCGCTGTGAGGTAAAATAGTATCTCCGCCTGCAACGGGTCGGTATCCTGGAACTCGTCCACCAGATAATACTTGTATCTCCGTGAGATATAGGATATCAGCCTGCCGCCCTTTGCCGCATCATCCCGCAGAAGATCGCGCAGATACAGCAGATAGTCAAAAAATGTCAGCTTGCCCAGACTTCTCAGCTGTGCCGTCATGGTCTTCAGCGCCGAACATACAAAGTCTATCGCCGCGCTGTACTGTTCCTCAGCAAAAGCCCCGTAATACGCTCTCAGGGTCTCCTCATCCACCACCAGCCCGCCTTTGGGGGCTTTTGAGAATATACCCGGATCGGCTGCCTGCACCGCAGGAGAAAGGCTTTTCAGCTTTAGCTTTTTCAGCCCGCCGACTGTGTATATCGCCGTCATGATATTCTCCGACAGCTTTTTGTTCAGTTCGGGAGCGTACTTCTTCAAGTCCTCGAATGCGCCTGCCGCTTCCTTATTTTCCCATACCAGTGAGGGGTCCTGCACGATGGCGCTGACCAGATTTCTCAGGCTGTCGTACTCCCTTTTAAAGTTGACATCGGGATCGCCCTTTGGTTTGCTGTATACTATCTCCGATTCGCGGTGGTTTTTCAGCATATCCATCAGCTTGCAGAAAAGCTCTTCCCTCTTGTTTGCGGGGATGTACATACAGTAAAGCGCCGCCTTTGCCCGTATCGAGGGGTCATCGTACTTCCCCGATATCATCCGCTCATATTCCTTTCGGCACTTCTCCGAGAATTCCTCACTTGTCAGCACCGAAGCCGATGCGGGTATGGCGGCTTCGTTGGGGTGCGCACTCAGCAGAGTGTTGCAGAATGAGTCTATCGTGCCCATAAAGCAAAGGTCGATGTTTTCAAGGGCTTTTTTGCAGCGTTCCCGCCTGACTTCGTCCTTAGTCAGCTCTATCTCCTCCGTCAGCTTTTTGCGGAAACGCCCGTAGAACTCCTTTGCCGCCGCATTGGTGAAGGTTATGGCGCATATCTCGCTTATATCTATCTCTCTGCCGTCAATGCCCTCTTCCACCATATTTATCATACGCGCCACAAGTCCCGTTGTCTTTCCCGAACCTGCGCCCGCTTCCACGAAAAAGCTCCTGTCAGTTTCGGTGCCTGTGAATGAAACATTGCCGCTCATGCCTGTTCCTCCTCTCTTCCGCATATACCGCTGTGGGGGCAGTACCTGCAATCATCGCTGTTGTCGGTACACCCGAACTCACTGTTCTCCAAAGCCTTTGCGAATACACTCAGCTTTTCATACAGCCGCTGTTTCATATCCTCGTCATAGCGGCAGCTTACCACCTTATTAAGACGGACATACCTGTACTCGCACCCGCTTACGGATACACCGTTTTTCTCCATCATATAGGCGTATATCACCGTTTGCAGACAGCTGTCGATATCATCATCGGTGTGTTTCAGCACCCGTCCCGTTTTGAAATCCGCTATCAGTCCGCTGCCGTCGGGACATATCTCCACACGGTCGGGCAGACCCGTCAGCGTGATGCCCATATCCTCATAAGGCACCGTGTATTTATTCTCCGCCGAAATGACTTCGTTTCCCTGCTGCATTATCAGCGCATTTTCGGCGCATCTCATGAACTCCGCTTTCTCCCTTACAGCGGCATTCGCATCCAGCGGCGGGCGTTTCAGCAGATAGTTATCGAACA
Source organism: uncultured Ruminococcus sp. (assembly GCF_946187255.1). Classification (GTDB taxonomy): domain Bacteria; phylum Bacillota; class Clostridia; order Oscillospirales; family Ruminococcaceae; genus Hominimerdicola. Next base: position 21,881 of record NZ_CAMHRZ010000013.1, on the reverse strand, counting down.
TCGCACCGCCAAGATCCAGCAGTTCCTGCATTGTCATGGAAGGATCAACAGCGCTTATCTCCATCAGCTTGTGCAGCAGCTTGCCGAAATCTCTTGCGGTTATCACCGTCAACGGGTCGTCGCTCTCACAGGGGTCGAGCCCGAGTATCACACTCAGCAGGAAGTGTTTCGGGCATTGGAAGAATATCCCAATATCCGACGGCGAATACTTCTTGAAGCCTCTCAGGTCGGTGATGGGCACATCCTTTAACGGTTCGGCGGGCTTGCCTTTGGGCAGTACGCCCTTGATGTATTCTTTTCCTGCGGCGGCTTCGGGTGAAAGGGGCGCATCAAAAAAGCCTGTGTGACGGCTTTCGGTGATACCCAAAGTGTCCCGCAGTTCCTCCAGCGCAGAGGAACGGTTCTCGTCCTTCATCTCTGAAAGCTCGTAATCATAGCAGGAAAGCCTTGTCCTGCATCCCATCGCATCCGCAAGACACAAAAGACTGCGCAGTATATCCTTTCGGCGCATAGTTATCTCCGTAGATAAGGGCAGGTCGCCTTCGGGGAACAGACGGCAGTCATCATCCAGCACCAGATGATCCTCATGGGGCATACCCGGAAAATTATCCGCCGAAAGTCCCGCTATGAACATCTCATCCCGCATCGTGCAGTATGCCTTTTCTATCGTTGTGATATGCAGCGCACCGCTGCGGCTGTTCTCGGGGCATACATACCCGCTCAGCAGCTGTGGTATCACCTCGTTCACTTCACCGTCCGAAAGATCTTTCAGCTGTTCTGTCAGCTTATGCTTTGCGGCACTGTCGAACCTGCCCATAGCATTTTTTCGTACTGCGGCATAGTTCTCGATGATGTACGCCGCACCCTTCTGCATCTCCGCAGAGATCTTCTCCGCCGCATCAAGGGCTTTTATCTCACGGATAGTATCCCTGTCCTTACTGTTGGGGTCAAGGGTGTCACGATAGGCTTTTATGCGCTTTGCATTCAGTTCGGCATCCCAGCCAAGACGCATATTTCCTGCCATCTCTATGCCCGCTTTCAGCCTGCTGCCCGCATCCTCAGCTTCCCCGAAACATACCGTCCTCAGCTTTTTGCGGTCAAAGGCTTCGCTGAATATCATGCCGTAAAGCCCGTCCGTCCCGAAACTGCCCGATACCGCCCATACGGGTATCAGCGAAAGCAGCTTTGCGGGCAGTGTGCCGGTCATCAGCGTGCCGCATCCCAGTGTGAAGGGTATATCGTATCTGCCGCATATCTCCGCAAAAAGCTGTGTATACTTCGCGCTGTCGGTCACTGCGACAACGCATCTGTCTAACGGCAGTTTTTCGGTGAATACAGTATTTATTATATCCTCTGCCTCGTTTGACGCGCCGTAGGCTTCCGTCAGGCTCACCGCTCTCGGCTCCCCCTCACCGCAGCCGTAAAGCTCGGCTATGGTCAGCTTTTCGGCACGCCCACCCGACAGCTTTTCCAGCAGCTGTCTTTCCAGCGGTGCAAGGGGGTATTCAGCCACCTGTGAAAGGGTATACTTGTCCCTGTCCAGCTCACTGCACTCCGCCAGCGCCTGCCGCATCACCGATACCCTGTCTGTCAGCCCATTTTCTGCCAGTATCCTTTCGTATTCATCCAGCGCCGCCAGCACCGCCTTGTTTTTCTCGCTGAACAGACCCTTTGGCAGCACCCTGTGGAGAGTATCATCATCGGCAGTCATGCGCAGCTTGTCCAGTGCCGCCGAAAGCAGCTTTGCATCCGCGTATGCCGCAGGCTTGAAGTAGTCTAACCCGCTGTTTTCCTCCGCCAGCATCTGTGCGGCAATGGCAGTCTGCTGCCTTGTATCTATCAGCCTGCCTTTTACGGTTTTGCCGCTGTTTGTCAGCCCTATCCTTGCCAGTCCCGCACCGTCCGTCACCGTCAGACCTGCACAGCATACACCTCTCGCCGCCAGACTGCGCACCAGCTCCGTACCGTCAGCGGCGGGCATCAGCAATATCTTTTCCTGCATTTTATTACCTCCCGTCGGTTATTATCAACTTTTTTTGTTATTATAGCACTTTTGTCACAGCATTTCAATAGCTTATTGTCCCAAATATCGTACAGAAAAAGAGAAGCATCGCCTGATACTTCTCCCATCATATCATGTTCTTGCCACCACACCGGGATCCAGGATGGATATCCTGCTTTTGTCCTCATGCATCACAAATCCCCGCACCAGTCCGTTATCCACAGGCGAACGCACTATCATATCCGGAGTGACCCTTTCCACGTCGCTCACCCTGTCCACTATCAGCCCGCACTGCATGGTGTTTATCTCCAGCACGATCACACAGCTGTGATCGTCGTACTCGCCTTCGGGCTTGCCCAGCCGCATACGCAGATCCATCACGGGCACTGCCTTGCCCCTGTGGTTCATCAGCCCCTTGATAAATGGCGGTGCGGTGGGTATCCTTGTCAATTCGGGTATCTCGATGATATCCGCCACATCCAGTATGTAAAAGCCATACTGTTCATCCCCCGCAACGAAGGTCAGCAGCTGACCGCCGTTTTCGATAAGTTCGTTGAGATCAGCCATTGCCCTCCTCCTCTCCTGCCTCGCCACCCAGCAGCGACTGCATATCGAGTATCATAGTGATACTTCCGTCACCCAGTATGGAACAGCCCGCCATTCCCGCTTCTTTAAGGTGCAGCCCGTCCAGCAGCGGCGAGAACGGCTTTACCACCACCTGCTGGTCGCATACTATCCTGTCTGCCAGCAGCACCGCTTCACAGGCACCTTCACGGCAGTATATGCATATACCCTTTGTGGGGTCGGTGATCTCCGTTTCCAGCTGTAATTTCTCACCAAGACGTATCAGCGGCAGGCATTTGTCCCGCAGGTATATGAACTCATGTCCTTCGGGATCGACTATTACGCTGTCCTCCCTGCATGAGAAAGCCTCGCGCACCGTCGCCACAGGTATGGATATGCTGCTGCCGCCTATATCCACGCTCAGCACATCGACGATGGACAGCGAAAGCGGTATCCTTATGGTGAACATACTGCCTTTGCCCAACTGTGAGGATACTATCAGCTTGCCGCCGATCTTTTCGATGTTCTGCTTTACGACATCCATTCCCACACCGCGTCCGCTGTACTGCGTTACCGATTCATTGGTGGAAAATCCTGCCATCACCACAAAGTTGAATATCTCCTTTTCGGTGTATTCGCTCTCGGGCTTTGTCAGCAGACCGTTCTTCTTTGCCTTTGCAAGTATCTTTGCGGCATCCATGCCCGCACCGTTGTCCTTGCAGGAGATGACTACCTCATTGGACTCATAGCCCGCACTCAGCGTGACAGTGGGCGCATTGGTCTTTCCAGCCGCCGCACGTTCTTCGGGCGTTTCGATACCGTGATCCACCGCATTCCTGACGATATGCATCAGCGGGTCGCCCAGCATATCCACGATGGATTTGTCCACCTCAGTATCCTCTCCGCGAAATACCAGTGTGGCATTCTTTTTAAGGGTATTGTTCATGTCGCGGACTACTCTGTTCATCTTCTGGAAGGCTGTGGAAACAGGCACCATTCGCAGTGACATGACAACGTCCTGCAATTCGTCCGTCAGCTTTTTAAGTTCTCGTGAGGACTTGTTGAAGCGGTCAAGCTTTGTCTCCAGTCCCCGCAGGTCGGGCGATGATACCACCGCACTTTCGGTTATTACTATCTCCGATACCAGATCCAGCAGTCTGTCCAGCTTTTCCAGCTTCACCGTCAAAAGACTCTGCTCCTTGTGATCCTTCTTCTGACTTTTGGCTGCGGGCTTTTTCTGCTCCGCAGGCTTTTCACTGACAGCTTCGGCGGGAGTATCCGTCTTTTCCTCCTGCTTCTTTTCTTCCTTCACAGTCACCGCAGCGGGCTTATCCGTAACTGCGGGCTTCTTCACGGGAAGTGCGCTCTCCACATTTATGCCGCTGTCCAGCAGTCTTTCCACCGCATTGACATCGTCCGTTATCAGCTTTATGTAAAGCCCGTCCTTAGTTATGGCTTCATCCGCACCGTCAGCGTCCATATCTTCGGGCACCGTTCGGCATACCTCCGCAAAAGCCCCAAGTTTGCGCAGCAGCACCATCGCTCTTGCAGAGGGCATAGCACAGCTCTCGCTGTAGATAACGCGGTAGGTCAGCAGTTCATCGGGATCATCGGGCAGGAAAACACCGTCGGGTATCACGACTTCCTGCTTTGCGGGAACAGCGTTGCCCGCTTTCAGCATATCGCGGGTGAACAGCTCGAAATTCTCAACGTTCATGCCCGCAGCCAGCACTTTCTCCACCGCAGACCTGCTGTCTGTTACCAGCTTGATGAAAAGCCCCGCCGCCTTTATCGAAGCATCGGCGTTATCATCATCAAGGTCGGCGGGTATAGTACGGCAGACCTCCGCCACAGCACCCAGCTTGCGCAGCAGCACTATCGCCCTCGCAGAGGGCATCTCGCAGCTGTCGGCATAACGTAGCCTGTAGGTGAACATATCATCGGGCTCATTATCAGCGAATATATCTTCGGGCAGAGAATTTTCGGGCGAACTCTGCGCACCGCCCTCACCCTTGAAGAAAGCCGCCAGCCCGTGTATCTTGTCTATCAGATCGGTAAAATCCGTCAGAGGTATGTCCTCATCGGAAAGATTTTCCAGCTCACCCTTCAGTGCATCACTGCTTTTGTACAGCAGTTCAAATAGTGCGGGCTTGTCTGTCTGCACATAGGTCTTTTCGCGTATGATAAAGAACATATCCTCCATCGCATGAGCAAGAGTTGACATATTCTGCAAGCCCATCATCGCCGCCGAACCCTTTATCGTGTGCATTGTGCGGAATATCTCCGCAATGTCGTCCTCCTCTATCATGGAGATCTCCTCAGCCTGTTCGGCTCTCATGAGTATCTCGTCCAGATTTTCAAGCAGTTCGCCCGTTTCAAACAAGAAGGTATCGACCATGCTCTCCATGCTTTCGTCAAATTTTGGCATATCATCTCACCGCCCGTAACTCAAATATCCCCACAAACGTTATATCGACCTGTAAAACTTTTCGGTAAACTCGTCCTGTTCGGCACTGTCGGGGAAGTTATCCATATCCACATAGTCAAATATCCCCCTGACATTGCTCTGCACAGCCTTTTCGCCCAGACTTACCAGATACACCCTGTCGGTGCCTGCCATCATCCCCGACTGCACAGCGTTTATCCTTGCGCCCGCACAGCACATACCGTAGCCCTCCGTCAGCAGACTGTCGCGCAGCTTTCTGAAGGCTGTGAAATAATCCTCGTCCTTCCCCGAAAACAGCTTTCCGTCCGCGAACGTTGACAGCATTATCCCGTCACTGTCCTCTGTCTCGCTGACGACCGCATCGGTATACACATTGTCAGCCAGGTGTTTCAGACGTATCTCGTTTCCTTCCATAGTCATCCTCCTAATCTGTTGCCGAAGCCGCTATGACCACATATCTGTCCATAGCCCTGTCATATACGGTATGATACATACAGCCCCACCATTCGTTGCCGTCCGCAAAATACTCCGACCAGTCACTGCTCCATTCGTATATCTCCGTATCCTCTACGCCTTTCGGGAACAGCAGTGAGTTTATATACTTATAGTCGCCCGCATGATATTTTGAACCGTAGGGCGGGTCGGTAAATGCTCTGTAGTAGCGGCATTTCTGCGGGAAATCGGGGTCTCCGAAAAACTCCTGCGGAGATAGGGCTTTGCACTTCATCATATCGGGGGCGTAACTCAGCAGGATGCCGTCCTCCGCACTGCACATACCGCTCAGTATCTCCATCGTGAAAAGCGCAGCGTTCCTGTGGGAACTTTCACCGCTGTATGGCTCATCGCTCCTCATAAAGAAGTATTCCATCACGCTGTCATCATAGCTTTTATAGACCTTTTCAAAGGCTTCATCCGCTATACGGTGCATACTCCTGCTTTTTTCAAATGCGGGAGTTACCTCCGCTTTATCCACTTCAAAACGTGTCCCGCCGTCAGCGTCCTCCACATCATCGGGCAGAGCGGTATCTATGATGCAGCTTTCTTCCTTTTCCTCCGCGATGAAGCACCTCAATACGCCCTCACGGGGACAGGTAATGTCCGTATCGTCATACGCGAATACAGGCAACTTGTCGCGGAATATATGCTTCACACCTCTGCGGTCGGTGAACTCCGCCTCCGCCCACATTGGGTAATTCCCGTCATCTGTTATCTTTGTTATCCTTACCCTTACCTCTGCCATAGCTTCTCCTTATACTGTCTCGCTTTTTTCTATCAGTCCCGCTTTTGTCATCGCCGCCGTCAGCTTCTCGTAATTCAGCCCCTTTACAATATGACAGCTGGAACTTTCCGATGAGGTATACACATAAAGATGACAAGTGCCGTTCATTTTCTGGAAGGGGTTGCGGCTTATTTTTATCTTGCTGATGCGGTCCTGCTTGATGGATGTCCTGTGAAAGCGGTAGAACTTGCAGTAGGAAAGTATACAGTGTCCGTCCTCAAAGCCCGCCGCCGTACAGAATGCCGCGCTGAACTTCACTGCCACCAGCCAAACCAGCGGCACCATCGATATCACCGCAAGATTTGTCAGTGCGCCCTTCCAGTCGGGGAGAGTTTTTACCAAAGGCTCAAAACGCGGTATCACCTTGCAAAGCACCTCATACAGCGCTCCCGGAAGAAGACATATCACCAGCGGCAGTGTGATGAACCTGCGCACATCCTTTAGCCCTGTGCGCACATCGTACTTTACCGACGGTATACCCGGCATCAGCAGCTTCACCGAAGTCTCTGCGGAAACGCTGGTGGTTATCGGCACAAGGGCTGAAAGTTCCTGCCTGCGTTTGCCGTATCCCGTACAGTGGACCTGCACCGAACATATCCCGAACAGCTTCATCAGCATCGACTGCTGATAGTCGATGAAGTTTATCCTGTCCCTCATGATGATATGCCTGCGCTTGGTCAGCTTTCCGCTGCTTATCAGCAGCATATCCGCACATCTTGTGCAGCTGAAACCCCAGTGTCTCAGCAGGTTGGTGATGAATGAAACGAACCAGCTGCCCGCCACCACGATCGCCGCAACTATAAGATACTTGGGTATATGCACCGTCATTTTTTCCAGCTGCGAGTTCACCTTTGCGAGAAATTCTTCCTCTATTTCCTTGCCAACGATGCGGTACACCTGATATATGAAAGTCAGCGTCAGCAGCATACCCGAAAGCGTGGATGAAAACAGCAGCGAGAATATCAGCAGCACACGCTTCTGGGTGTTGAAGATGTATTTCGGCTTGTTGCGGCATTTCTCTGTCGCCAGTTCATATATGCGGAATGCCTGCTTTGAGCTTATATTCAGCTGAATATCCGCACTTTGTATGCTTTTCGCGTCCGTATCGATATACACCGTACACGCGCCTATCAGCCTGAATATATACCCCTGACACAGCGACATGGAAGACATCTCGCTGAAATACACCTGTGTTTTTTCTATGCCGAAATACCCCGAATGGGCGATGATGCTGTCCTCCTCTATCTCAAAATAGATGAACACCCAACGCAGTATGCCGTAGCCTATTATCACCGAAAGCGTCAGTATATCCACCCAGTTGGTCTTCACCCAACTCTGGAAATCGAACTTTGTGGCGATAAGGTATTTCGCAAGAGGTATCATCAGCAGCCACAGGTATTTGGCGATATACATTATTATCTTTACGGGGTGCTGCCGTCGTTTGAAGAAGCCCCCTATACCTTTATACTCATCTGTCATTCACGTCTCCTGCTCCTGATAGAGTTGTTTACCACCTCGACTATCTCCTCAGCATCCCGCTTGTTCATAAAGGGTATCACCAGCCTTGATCCCAGCGCGTTCAGGATGACGAAGTTCATCCCCGTTATCCTGCCCAACGGCAGAAGTATCGATGTCACCGACTTCACCGCCGATGTAAGCATGAACTGCTTTGAGGTTATGATAAGCCCGCTTTTGGCGGTTATCTCCTTATTTGATACGGTGTAGCACGCTTTGTGGAAATAAAACGGCAGTACCAGCACCGCAAAAAGTGCGGCGATGACCCACAGCGGCAGCAGTACATAATAATCCGCAAAGCCGTGATAGTTCGGCACGAACCTGTCAATAAGATCGAGTATCAGGTTCAGTGCAAATCTGATAAGCAGCAGTATGGCAGCGAGAAACACATAAATGAGTATCAGCGGCCGTTTTGACAGCTTATATATTTTCATACCCTTTTCTCCTTACAACAGTATATGATACGAAGCCTGCGCATATCCTGCGGCAGATCATAGTATACCACAGCACACAGGAGATATCCGCTCCGTCGCGCTGACAGCATTGTCGTAGTTATACACAATAAGTATAACATATTAACCAACAGATTGCAAGGGTTTTCACAAAAAAAGCAGGCGCATCCGCCGCGATTGATCTTCACGGCTGAATACGCCCTTATTATACGTCTTATCCTTTGGCAAGATACCAGCTTTCGCCCTCTCCTACGGATACCTCCATCCTCACATCGAGCGCCACGGCATTCTCCATTTCCTCCTTGAGTACCGCCGCTGCCTTTTCCCTGTCTTCGGGAGTCACCTCGATTATAAGTTCATCGTGTACCTGTAATATCAGCCTTGCATCCAGCTTTTCCGCTTTCAGCCTGTTGTATACCTTCACCATAGCTATCTTGATGATATCCGCAGCAGCGCCCTGTATCGGCGCATTCATCGCCGCACGCTTGCCGAATGCCTGCATCACCTTGTTTTTCGCCGCCAGTTCGGGGATATACCTTCTTCTGCCGAATATCGTTGTGACATAGCCGTTGGCTACGCCGTCCTCGACTGTCTTGTCCATGAACTCCGATACCTTCGGGAAGTTGTCAAGATAGTTCTTGATATACTGCTTTGCTTCCGCCACGCTGACACCGATATCCTTAGACAGCGAGAAAGCGCCTATACCGTAGATTATGCCGAAGTTTACCGCCTTTGCCGCACTTCTCATCTCGGGCAGCACCATGTCCGCAGGTATACCAAACACCTGTGAAGCCGTCATGGTATGGATATCCGTACCCTCAGCAAAGGTCTTTTTCATATTCTCATCACCGCATACCGCTGCCAGCACGCGCAGTTCTATCTGGCTGTAATCCGCGTCCAGCAGAGTATAGCCCTCCCCTGCCACGAAGAATTTGCGCATATTCCGCCCTATCTCCTTGCGCACGGGGATATTCTGCATATTCGGTTCGGTGGAGCTTATTCGCCCCGTCCTTGTTTCGGTCTGCTTGAACACGCTGTGTACCCTTCCGTCGGGCTCTACCTCTTTCAGCAGTCCGTCCACATAGGTGGAACTCAGCTTGGTTAGCGTGCGGTATTCCAGCACCAGCCGCACTATCGGGTGCTTGTCTGCCAGTTCCTCCAGCACCTCCGCATTGGTGGAGTACCCCGACTTAGTCTTCTTCTTCGCGGGAAGTCCCAGTTTTTCAAACAGCACCTCACCCAGCTGCTTCGGTGATGCTATATTGAACTCGCATCCCGCCAGATCGAATATCTGCTTTGTCAGCGCTTCGATATCCTTTTTCAGCCACTTGCCGAACTCGCGTATACCATTGGTATCTGCGCGTACACCGTAATGCTCCATCGAAGCCAGCACCTCACACAGCGGCATCTCCACCTCATCGAACAGCTTGTCCATGCCCGTCTGCTCCAGCCTGCTTTTCAGTGCATCCGCCAGGGGAAGAAGTGTGCATACATCCGCCTGTTCTCCCATATCCGAACGGTACATCACCTTATAGGCAAGACTGAGGTTCTCGGTGGTATACTCTCCCGCCTGAGAATTCAGCAGATAACCCGCCAGATCACAGCAGAACACCAGTCCGTTCAGCCTTGTGCCGTTGTCAAAGGCGAACTTATGCGCCCTTTTACCCTCGAATGCCACCTTGTCACAGCCGCTCTCAAAAAATCTCAAGGCTATGCCGTCAAAGTCCCAGTCCCCGAAGGCTATGCTGTAAGCCTTGTCCTCAAAGAATACCTGCAGCCTATTACCGTCAAACAGGAACGCCGCCCGCTTTCCCTCGGTCATGCCCGATATCGCTTCATCATTGAGCGGCAGTCCCGTTTCATACTTCGGCAGGTCTTTCAGCTTCAGCTTTGTTTCTTCGCTCGTATCCTCAGCACTGCCGCTGCCGCCTGTCAGCTTCAGCCTTTCCAGAAGTCTCAGCATTTCAAGATCAGTCAGCAGCCTGCGGGCACCGTCCGCATCGGGCTGACCCAACTTGCAGCTCTCCGTTGATGCATCTATCGGGGCTTCAAGACATATCTCCGCCAGAAAACGGCTGTCCAGCGCATCCTCATGACCCGCTTCTATCTTCGCACGCACCGATTTAGTCATAGTCACCGCATCAAGGTCGGCATACAGCTTTTCCACACTGCCCGCCTGCTGTATAAGGCTGAGGGCAGTCTTCTCACCTATGCCCTTTACGCCCGATATGTTGTCGGAGGTATCGCCCATCAGCGCCTTGACCTCTATCATCTGTCGCGGAGAAACACCATATTCTTCCATTATGCGTTCGGGAGTATACACCTTTGTCTCCTTAGTGCCCGCAAGCCGCACCGTCACCCTGTCGCTCACCAGCTGGAAGCTGTCGCGGTCACCCGTGAGTATAAAGCACTCGTTGCCGCTGTCGGCAGCCGCTTTAGAGAGGGTTCCGAGTATATCATCCGCCTCGTAGCCCTCGCATTCCACCGTCCTCACGCCCAAAAGTTTCAGCAGTTCCTTGATATAGGGCATCTGCTGTGCCAGATCATCGGGCATACCCTTTCGGTTAGCCTTGTAGGAAGCGTTCGCCTTGTGCCTGAACGTGGGCGCTCTCAGGTCGAAAGCCACAGCCACGCAGTCGGGATGCACTTCATCCAGTTCTTTAAGGTATATATTCATGAACCCTGTGATAGCATTGGTGCATATCCCTTTTGAGTTTGTGAGTATGCGTATTCCGTAGTATGCGCGGTTCATAATGCTGTTGCCGTCTATGCAAAGAAGTCTCATTTGCAATACCTCCTGTTCGGCGGAAAATTATTCTTATCGTTATTATACCACATTACGCCCCATCTTTCAAGACAGGAGCATAAATTTGCGAGCCCCGAAATTTCGCGGCAGCAAACTAGCGCCCAAAACAAAGCTAAGCCGCGAATAGAGCTTTTGCGCTTTTGGTTCGGGAAGTCCTGCCGCTGACCCTATTGCGGGTACTCCTGCTTTTATCATCTGGGACTGCGGGACGACCGCTCGGAGACGCTTCGCTGTCCTCGCTGGTAAACGCGCGGCAATGTATTTACGCAGAAAGAAAGAGCGTGGACGAAAGTATCGTTCACGCTCGATTGTTTGTGATTGCCGCGCTTTTTAGGGCTTTAGCTTTACCTCACTTTTATAGTTTGCTGTGCATTTTGGTTCCCTGCCTTGGTGATTGAGGGACTCCGCCCCTCAAACTCCTCGCAAGCCTGCTGGCGCGAGGCGCACGCCGACGCAGTCGCGTAAACCGCGCGCTTTGGTTCACGCTATAGTTTGTTGTGTGCGTTAGTTTGCTTCCGCGCCCACAACTCCATAGGGTCAAGCACAGCAAACTTCCGCCCCCTGCCAACAATTATGAATTATGAATTATGCATTATGAATTATTAAGCCATGCCCGCTGTGATGATAGCCATCTTGTAGACCTCATCAGCATTGCAGCCTCTGGAAAGATCGTTGATAGGCGCATTCAGACCCTGAAGGATAGGACCGTAAGCCTCGTAGCCGCCCAGTCTCTGTGCGATCTTGTAGCCAATGTTGCCTGCTTCGATCAGAGGGAAGATGAATGTGTTAGCCTGTCCTGCTACCTTGCTGTCAGGGCACTTGGTCTTTGCTACCTCTGCGGATACAGCAGCGTCAAACTGGAACTCGCCGTCGATAACAAGATCGGGATCAATGTTCTTAGCCTCGATAACAGCATCGTGGCTCAGCTGAACTGTGCCGCCCTTGCCCGAACCGTATGTCGAGAAGCTCAGTACTGCTACCTTAGGATCAATGCCGAAGAATGCAGCTGTCCTTGCAGTCTCAACTGCTACCTCACCCAGCTGTCTTGCTGCGGAAAGTACTACGTTGCCGTCCTTGTCAAGTCTGTCGGTGTAGCCCAGATTGATAGCGCAGTCGCCCATAGCTATCTTCTCTTCCTGACCGTCCTTCTCTCTGAACAGTATGAAGGAGGAGCTTACCAGGTTGCTGCCCTTCTTGGTCTTGATGATCTGCAGTGCAGGTCTTACTGTATCAGCAGTGGAGTATGTAGCGCCGCCCAGCAGAGCGTCAGCCTTGCCTGCCTTAACCAGCATTGTGCCGAAGTAGTTGGACTTCTTCAGTGCAGCCCTTACCTCTTCCTCAGTCATCTTGCCCTTTCTCAGCTCTACCATCTGTGCAACCAGAGCGTCCATCTCGGGATAGGTCTCGGGATCGAGTATCTCAGCACCGTCGATGTTGAAATTGCCGGCAGCAGCCGCAGCCTTTACCTCGTCAACATTGCCGCAGAGAACAACACCCATCAGACCCTCCTTGAGCAGTCTGTCAGCAGCAGTGAGTATCCTTGCATCATTGCCTTCGGTAAATACGATGGTCTTCTTTTCAGCCTTGAGATTAGCTATCAGCTTATCAAACATTCCCATAATTTTACAACCTCCATGAGTTTTAGTAACCGTCATCGAAATTTCTGCCTCGTGAACTCCGCAAAAGCACCTATCTAGCTTCTACCCGTTCCCGAAGTGCAGTTTCCAATGCCGTTTACAATAATATTTTTTGCCTTACAATTATAACACACTTTCCCGAGAATTTCAAGCCCTAAACTTCAGGCACACGGCGGGAAAGAAGTTGCGGGAGCAATCTGCGTAGAATGCATCAGTTTTACTTGACCTATCCGATTCGGGACACACTGTGTCCCGAATTGAGCTGGTCGCATTACCGCATACTTATGAAGATAACCGACAAGCATACCCGCGACTTCTACACAAAGGAATGTGCGGTCCAGCCATAGCCCCAAGCTATGGCTCGTTATATAAAAAAAATACTTGACTATTCCACTAGGTTATGGTATAATTTTGATAATTTACGCAATATTACCGTGAAAGGACAGAATTTCAATGAAAACCAATGAGCTTTTCAAGCAGAAGACCACACTTTCCTTTGAGGTCTTCCCGCCCAAGAGCGATACCCCGATAGAGAGCATATACAGCACGATAGAGGGTCTTGCATCCCTGAACCCCGATTTTATCAGCGTGACCTACGGTGCAGGCGGCAGCGGCAGCAATGCGACCATAGGGATCTGCGAGATGATAAAGGAAAAATACAATGTCGAGCCTGTTGCGCACCTTGCCTGCATAAATCTCACCCGTGAAAAGGTGATTTTCGAGCTGGCACAGATGAGGGCTGCGGGCATCGAGAACATACTCGCGCTGAGGGGCGACATAAACCCGAACATACCTCCTCACAATGATTTCAGATATGCTTCCGAGCTTATCGGGCTTATTAAGGAACAGGGAGATTTCAACATAATAGGTGCCTGCTACCCCGAAACTCACCCCGAAGCGGCATCCAGCGTTGAGGATATAAGGCATCTCAAAGAGAAGGTGGATGCAGGCTGTTCACAGCTCATATCACAGCTTTTCTTTGACAACGAGGATTTCTACGCTTTCCGTGAAAAGGCGGCTATCGCGGGCATAAATGTACCCATCGAGGCGGGCATAATGCCTGTTACCAACCCTAAGACCATTGCCAGGATGGCATCTCTGTGTCATGCAAAGCTGCCGAAGAAGTTCCTGACGATAATGTCAAAATACGAGAACGACCCCATAGCTATGCGCGATGCGGGCATAGCCTACGCGGTATCGCAGATAGTCGATCTTATCGCCAACGATGTGGACGGCATACATCTTTACACGATGAACAATCCCTACATAGCCACAAAGATATGCGAGTCGGTGCAGTCGCTGTTTAAATGATGGACTGTTTTCAGTAGTAAATTTTAGCCACAGTGTTTCTGAATTGAAATGCTGTGGCTTTTTTGGTTGATTTCATTGGGTGGGAAAACCGGCGTGAGGAGGGGAGCGGTGGATTTTTTTACCCTCATGGTTTTGATATTGCCGCGCTTGTTTTGCTCCCGCGCTCCTCAGTTTCTATAAGCACTTAGCAGGTTCAACAACTTTTACCGTAAAAGTCCTTTACTTTTGTGTCGAAATGTGCTATAATATAGATATATTAATTTGGTCTCAGGCGGTGCGGCGGAATGGAAAAGATAAGGAAGCATATAATATTTCGTGGATGTGTACAGGGCGTGGGTTTCAGGTATACTGCCTACCATGCCGCTCAGAAGTTCGGCGTGACGGGCTGGGTGAAAAATATGTACGACGGCTCCGTTGCAGCCGAATTTGAAGGGACCGAAGCCGACATCGACAGCACAGTGGCGTGCATCGACAGCGGCAGGTATATAAGGATCGAAAGCATGGAAGTCAAACGCATACCAGCAGAGGGCGACTCCATGTTCAGTATACGATAATCAGGGAGAAAGCGAACTATGAAAAAGATCAACATCAACAAACTCAACAGCAAAGTCGCACAACAGGGAGCATACATCTCAGAATGCAATGAAAAATACGAAAAGAAACTCCGCCGCGCCGCAGAAAAGATAGCCGATGAACACCGTCAGCGTCCTATAATACTGCTGGCAGGTCCTTCGGGTTCGGGCAAGACCACCACTGCGCTTAAGATAGACAATATGCTGGATGATATGGGCGTACACACCCATACCATATCTATGGACGATTATTTTCTGCCAAAGGGCTGTTTTGAGCATATACTCAACGAGGATGGCACGCCCGATTATGAATCCCCGCTGCGGATAGATATAAAGAAGCTGAACGAACACATGGAGATGATCTCCGAATGCAAAGAGGTCATGATACCGAAATTCAATTTTGCGGAACAGTCCTCATCGGACGGTTTCCTGTTCAAACGAGGCAAGGATGATATCATCGTATTTGAGGGCATCCACGCTCTCAACCCGCTGGTTACGGGCGGTGCGGGCGAGTATGCAAGATGTATGTACGTCAGTGTCCGCACCCGTATAGAGCTGAATGACGGCACTCTTGTGCATCCCTCCATGATAAGGCTGATGCGCCGTCTTATCCGCGATGAAAGATCGAGGGGCAGAGGTCCCGCTGAGACATTTGATATGTTCAGGAACGTTTCACGCGGTGAGGAGCAGTTCATACTGCCCTACAAGTACCGCGCAGAGGAGGAGAAGGAATTCTCCATAGACACCTACATAGGCTATGAGCCTGCGGCGTACAAGAGCCTGCTGTTGGACAAGATGCGGGAAGCCAGCACCACATACAGCGATTTCGGGAAGTATTCCAGCATACTCAGTCTGCTGGAGGAGGTCGATCCCATAGATACCGACCTTATCGGTGAGGATACGCTGGTGCGCGAATTTCTCGGCGGCAGCAAGTATACCGACTAATACAATAAGTAAGGAAGGCTTTAATCATGATACGAAAGCTGCTAAAAAGGGAAGAATGTGCAAAATGCAGGCTGTGCTGCTGCTTTGACAGCTACGATCTGTGGGAGACCCCCGTTATCAACGAAGAGACTCACGACCGCATACTGGCGGAGTTCAAACCCGATCAGGAATTTCTGGAGCTGGAAGACCACTATCTGCTGAAAATGCCGAAGGAACCTGACAGGGATCTGTATTACTGCACTCTGCTGGATCACGAAAAGGGCTGCATAATGGGCGAGGAAAAGCCCTTTGATTGCAGGATATGGCCTTTTCGCATAATGGATCTTAAAGGGATAAGGGTGATAGTACTATCCCTCGTTTGCCCCGTAGTCCAAACCCGCCCGCTGTGTGAGATACAGGCGGTGGCAAAGGAGCTTGCGCCGCAGATATTCGCCTACGCGGATGAAAACCCGTCCGCAGTGAAGAAGTACATCAGCGGTTTCCCGATAATGCTTGCAGAGGAGTGAAGATAATGACAGAAATGGATGTCGCCTGCCCTATATGCGGGGATATCAACCGCGTTGACTGCGGTTTGAGCGCTGCGGTGTGCCAGAGCTGCGGTTCGGCATTTGCGGTGCCCATGATGAAGACCGAACAGGAGCCGCCCAAGCCCGAAAAAGACCCTAATCTGCCCGTATTCGCAGTGCGTTCGGGGGTGCTTGAAAGCTACAACGGCAGCGATCCCGTGGTGTATGTGCCCGATGGTGTAACAGCCATTGGCGGACAGGCTTTCAAGGAATGCCGATTTGTACACAGGGTAGTGCTGCCCGAAGGCGTTACCGAGATACAGAGCGCGGGGAACAGTATGTGGGGCGCATTTTTCGGGTGTGTTTCACTGGAGAGCGTGGAGCTGCCAAGATCCCTGCTGCGAATAGGTTCAAATGCCTTCAACGGCTGCACAAGTCTGGCGGCGATAAATATACCCGATAATGTAAATCAGATCGGCGCGGGCGCGTTCAGCGGGTGTGTTCAGCTGAATATCGTGAAGCTGCCAAAGGCATTGAGGGAACTTTCCAACGATATCTTTCGCGGCTGTGTATCGCTGACGGAGATAAAGCTCAACGGCAATATCAAGACCATAGGCAGCTACGCCTTTGCCGACTGCACCGAACTGCGTGCGCTGACGATACCGCCGGGAGTAAAGACCATAGGGGCGTATGCTTTTTCGGGCTGTTTCGGGCTGACGGAGCTGCTGCTGCCGGGTACTGTGATATCTCTTGGTGCTTCGGCTTTTTCGGAATGCCGAAATCTTTCGGTGATAACGGTGCCTGCCTCCATAGAGACCTACGAGAACGACGGTTCGGGCGTGAGGACCTTTGCGGGATGCAGTTCGCTGAGGACGGTGAATGCGGGCAAGATGCCCCCTAACTTCATGGACGTTTACGCCACCACTCCCTGGCTGGATACCTATCTCATGCAGAAAGGGCTGTGCCGTCACTGCGGCGGCAGCTTCAAGGGTATGTTCAAAAAGACCTGCACGATGTGCGGTCTGCAAAAGGATTACTGATATGGATATAAGAAGTGAACTGGAAGCGCTGAGGGACGATAAGTACCGTGATTTCCAGTGTGCGCTGATACCGGGACTGACGGCTGAACATTTTCTCGGGGTGCGCACACCCGAACTGCGAAAGCTGGCAAAAAAAGCCATAAAAAGCGGCGATGCAGAGGGCTTTATGACATCGCTCCCCCATGAGCTTTTTGATGAATACCAGCTGCACGCTTTGATGATAAGCGAGACAAAGGGCTTTGAGGATGCGCTGGCGCTGACGGAAAAGTTCCTTCCCCATGTGGACAACTGGGCGACCTGCGACCAGCTGCGCCCAAAGGCTTTCAAGGGAAAACAACAGGAGCTGCTGCCCCATATAGAGTGCTGGATGGACAGCGGAGAATGCTTCACCGTGCGTTTCGGAATTGAGATGCTGATGCTGCATTTTCTCGGTGAACACTACAAAAAGGAATATCTGCAAAGGGTATGCGAAATAGACAGCAGTGAGTACTACGTTGCCATGATGCAGGCATGGTTCTTCGCAGAGGCGCTGGCACAGCACTACGAGGACGCTTTGCCGTTTTTCGAGGAGGGCAGGCTTTCCGAAAAGGTACACAACAAGGCGATACAGAAGGCGACAGAGAGCCTAAAAATATCCTTCGACAGAAAAGCAATGCTTTCCGCACTGAAACGGAAAACAGCGAAATGAGGTATTCGGCATTGCCTTTTATGCCATGTTCGGGACAGACGATGTCTGCAAAAGCCAGACAAATTCCTTACAAGGTATAGACAAACGGCGGCAGATGTGCTATAATATTCTTGATATATCTTATTCAGGAAGGAAGCAAAGCCGATGCTGCATGAAAAATCCTGTGGCGCCATTGTGTACCGAAAGTATCATGGCAATACGGAGATACTGCTGATAAAGCACATCAACAGCGGGCACTGGTCATTCCCCAAAGGTCATGTCGAGGGCGACGAGACTGAGGAAGAGACTGCCAAGCGCGAGATACTCGAAGAGACGGGCATTGAAGTGAACCTTGATACCACGTTTCGCGAGATAGTGTCATACTCACCGCGCAAGGATACGCAGAAGATAGTTGTTTACTTTATCGGCAAAGCCAAAAACACTGATTATCGTCCTCAGGAGGACGAGATAGCCGAAATTCGCTGGGTAGAGATCGACCGCTGCGCACAGGTGCTTGCCTATGAAAACGATCGAAGCATAGTCAACAAGGCGAAGAAATTCATAATTTAAGGCATAACGAACGAGCCTTCCGCAAATGGAAGGCTCGTATTTTTATATCCGTAATTCGGTATGCCGTGCTTTAAACACCACAGCTTTCGCGGTACACCGATGGCGTGCAGCCTGTTTCGCGCCTGAAAACGCCTGTGAAATAGTCCACCGAGGAAAATCCCAGCAGTTCGCTGATCTCACATACACGCAGACTGCCTGCGGTCAGCAGTTCCTTGGCGTACTCCATGCGGAAACGGTTGTAGAAGCGGTTGAAGCTCATGCCCGTTTCCTGCTTGAACAGTTTGCCGAAATAATCGCGGTTGAAGCGGAAATACTCCGCCGCTGAGCCTGTTGTGGCGGTCTCGCCCTCGCTTTGCTCTATGAAAGCCCGCAGCTTCGAGATAAAGCGTGTATCGGTGGTCTCCAGGGCGGCGAATGCCCTTTCTGCTGCACGACGGTATTCTTCGGCAGCTTCGCCCTTTCCGAGTATACGGCTGACTTTCATCAGCGAACGGCGCAGCCTGCTGCGTGAGGGCGGTTCTGCTATCACATCACAGGCACCGAGTGCGAAATACCTGCCCACGCTTTCTCCGCCATTTCGCGGGAGCATAACTATCGCAGCCATATCCCCGCAGTATTTCAGCAGTACCTCCGCAGATACTTCGGGCGGGCGGCTGACTGCGACCAGCAGCCGGCATTCACCTCTGCCTATTGCCGAAAGCGCTTCTGCGGCGGTGCAGGCAGTCTCCTTCACCCTGAACCCAAGCTCGCGCCACAGTGACATGGACGCATATTTCCTCAGTTTTGCGCGGTCGCTCTCCACCAGCAGCACATCGATCAAAGTTCTCATAAGTCCACACCCCCGAAAAATAATAATAGGGTGCCGTACTCAAACGAATACGGCACCCTTGCCTGTCATTATCTTCATTGTTATCAGTTTAACATATTTCAAAACGAAAGTCAATGAGCGTTTTGTAAAAAAATATCCCCCGATCCGCCCGTGTATTGCAATAAACGGTGATATACCGATCAATGCGGGCATTACGGGGACAGACCTCTGTAAATATATGCATTTCACGCAGTTTCCGTGATAATTCACACCGTAAGTCGTTGACATATTGTTAACAGCGTGTTATAATTATCCAGTAAATTTAGTTTATCAAGGAGGAAAACAAAGTGAAGATCTTTAACAAACATATAGGCAGAAGCGCTGCCTGCCTGCTGATAGCTGCGGCGATGCTGCCCGCAGTGCTGCCCGCAAATGCGGAAACTCTGCCGAATGCGGATAAAGCAGTGAATATGCCTAACGGCGGAGGATACGGTTTTACCCTTCAGCCGCTGCCTCAGATCGTTATAAGTCAGAGCAACCTTAATACTGCCTGTGCAGGCTTTCTATGGGAAACGGCATACCTGGTTGAGGAAGACGGCACCGCAGTCAAAGAATTAGAGCACGACCCTGAGGATCCCTTTAAGATCAACGCGGAGATAACCGAAGACATGGTCGGCAAGACCCTTAAATTCAGGGCTTTTATCGATTCAGAGTCCTATGTGGATTCGTATACTTTCGTAGTACTGGATTACAATTTTATCGACCCTCCGTATGAAGCATTCCTCTCCCCCTCCGATCTTACTGCAACATTGGAATTCAAAACATCTTTCGATCTTGCAAAGGCTGAGCTTTACTCAGATGAGGGCGAACTGATCAAAAAGCTGAGCGTTGACAAAAAGACCAACACCATCAAAGTATCTCTGACAGCGGCGAACGGCAACAAGCAGTTTTATGTAAATGCCACCTCAACCGAAGGCTATGATATCCAGTCGTATTTCACTGTAAATATGCCTGACGTCAAAGTCTCAGACAGCGGACTCGTCATCCCCCAGGGTGCGGACAGCGTCGGTGTTGATGTAAATACAAACTTCCTTACAACGGGTTATACACTTTACTGCGACGGTAAGGCAGTCGAAAAAGCATCGGTGGATCCCGGTTACTATTTTAGGGTAAATGTGAACAAGAAGTATGCCGGCCATAGTCTTTCATTTGAAGTTGACATTAAAGACTGGGGTCCGCAGCTGGCAACGGGTAAACGTTGGTCCGAATCTTTCAGTGTTCAAAACGCAAGCACCAAGCACCATTTTGTTAAACAGCCCAACGATATGCTGCTGACCACAGGCGAAACACCGGAACTTACATGGGAACTGGATTTCGAGCCTGAAAGATGCGCTATCATAAACGAATTTAACGACGAGGTATTACACGCAGTAGTAAGCAAAAAGGGCGAGATGGACGCAAAAACCTTCTTCACCTATATGCATTCGGACGGTGATCTGCGTTTAAGGGCTTTTTACGGTGAAGGCAAGAATGATTATATCGACAGCGAACCATTCAAATTCACATACCCGACCGTGACCAAAGAACCTGCCAGCGGATACTGCACAGAGGGCGGAACGCTGGAAATCACATGGGATTACTCTTTTGTTCCCGTAAAGCAGGAGATATTAACATACAAAAAAGGCAGCATAGACCCGATAGTTGAGTCACTTGGCAAAAACGTCCGCTCGCTCAATCTCAACGGCAGAGGTGTTGACAAGTACTATATCAAAGCCTACTTTATTAAGAATTCTGATATGTATGCGATAACCGGCGCCTTCAAGGTGGTAGAGACAGGCAGAGAGATATTCAAAATAATCACTGACGACCCCAATGTGTTCTGCTATAATGTATCTCTTGATTCGGAGTCCATCAACGCAGCTGAGGGCGATACCATCGGTGTCACCTACTGGCTGAGTGACTTTGAAAAATGGGACGGCGAAGCCAGCGGCGTGACCTTCGAGGACGAATACCGCTACTATACCAACTTTGAGATGCCCAACAAGGATGTAACTGTAAAAGTGAAAACAAAGAACCAGACGGCATCCAAGCCCGGTGATGTCAACAGCGACGGCGTCGTAAATGTATCCGATATATCAAAGGTCGCAGCTCACGTCAAGAGCCTGAAATCGCTGACTGACGAAGAAAAGAAGCTGGCAGACGTGAACAACGACAACGCAGTGACCGTTACCGATGTTTCCAAGATAGCGGCTCACGTCAAGGGCGTTAAGCCACTGTAAATCCACATTACTACAGGGACTGCTTCGGCAGTCCTTGTTTTTTTGCCGCTGTGTCTGTTTACAATTTATAAGTATTTGACACTGCATCAGCCGTGAAGATCGGACGAGTGAATTGTGTAGTATCACAATAAAGCCGTATTTAAAACGGTATAATTAGCAATAATGCTTAAAATTCTCTGTAATAATTTTCCAGACGGTCATACTTCCTTAATCGTAGTAACTAATTTAGGAAAACATTACTCTGCGATTACAAATTAATTTATAAGTGGGTTCAACGTCTGTACATAAACGGTGGGTGTTTACAATTAGTAAGCATTTTAACCCGCATCAACTGCGAAGATCAGCGGAGCGAATTGTGTAGTATCACAACAAAACCGTTTTAAAAACGGTATAATTAGCAATAATGCTTAAAATTATCTGTAAAGATTTTCCAGGCGGTAATATTTCCTTAATCGTAGTAACTAATTTAGGAAAACATTACT
>NZ_CAMHRZ010000012.1 GCF_946187255.1 uncultured Ruminococcus sp. | reverse complement strand
CTGCCGTTCAGCTTGACTATATATCGCCTTGCGGTGTCCTTATAGATCTCGATGACATCTTCGCCGCCGTCCTTGCGGGTCTGCTTTATGATGACCTGCGGGTCTCCCTCGGGGTCATCAAAGCACAGCTCGTTGGTGGGACAGGTCATGATATACTGATAAAGGCTCTTGTACTCGTAAACGTCTATATCCTTTCCGTTCACGCTCACCGCAGTGACATCTGCCGCCTTGCCGTTTTCGTCCGTGTCCTGACTTCCGCCGTTGGTGGTCATCTCGTATACAGTCTCTTTGCCGTCGATCTCCACCGACATCTGTGCCAGGTCTACCAGATAATTCGAGGTCATCAGATTGGATATAACGTCCTCGATCTTGAAATCCACCCAGGGCAGTGATGCCTGCGGGATAACGTATACCGCATTGCAGCCCGTAACGCCGTCGAGAGTACAGTAGTACCCCAGAAGCTGCGGCGTGTCGCCTTCGGGCACATCGGGGTCATAGGCTTCATTGCCGATCTTCAGCGTGTAGTCGTAGTCTTCGCCTTTCAGCTTGACTGTACACTTGGGAGCATCGATGCCGTACTCCGAAAGCTGTTCCTCACTCGGTGCAACTGCCTCACAGCTGCCTGCCGAAAGCCCCCACATTCCGTGAGTTACCGCGCTTGAGCCCGTAATGTTAAGATATGCGAATATGGGCTCGCTTATTACCTGGCTCGATAGCATACCCTCGATCTCCTTCGGGTCGTTCTCGAATACCACCTGATAGTCCCAGTCGGAACGGGTTATAGTCTCCTTGCCGTACTCGGGCCATTCGCTGTCGGTGGCGGGCTTTGCTATCAGCATAAGATCCGCATAATCCTTTGCGCCTTTCAGCATATCGCTCAGCCTTATATTAAGCATCATATACACCGTCGGGCTGTCCTCTGTCTTGATATAGCTGTACTTAGTATCCGGCGCGATATCTCCCACCAGAACCTTTTTGCTGCTGCCGTCGCTGTAGCTGACGGTAAACGCCGCTCTGGGTGAATCCAGCCCGTACTTTGTGATATCCTCCGCATTTTCCTCAGCTATCTTGGATGCTTCAAGGCTTCCGCACTTGTCTATGACATCCTCGATGAGCGACTTGTTCTGGTTGACAGTGGTTATCTCCTCTATCGTCCAGGAACTTTTTCCCGATGCGGGCTTATCCAGCGTAAAGCCTCCCGCCTCGTTCTCAGCCGTTACCGAAAGTATCTCCGCAGAGTCCCGATCCAGCACATAGTAATGCTCCATCTCACCTGCGGAAGACGCAGTATCCGCCGCAGAACTGCTTTCGTCCTTTTTGCTCTCCTTATCGGTGGCATTGAGGAACACCAGCACGCCTGCCAGACTTGCCGCGATAACGCCGCAGATTATCGTACCTTGTACCTTACCGTTCATTACTTATTCTTTCTCCTTAACCATACCGCCAGTCCTGCGGCAAGCACAGCAACGGGTATGATAACAATGAATGTCCACATCAGCACTGCCTTCTTGCTCTGGTCGATATCAAATGCAGTACCCTTGATGGTCTTGGGCTTGATGAATACGCCGTCGGTCTTGTGGGTGATGCCCGCAAGCACACTGAAAAAGTACTCGCTGTTGTTATACTGCTGTGCTGCAAGTATATTTGACTGTAACAGGTATTCCGAGCCGAAGCACAGCACATTGCTGTATGTGGTATCGCCGCTGCCGTCCTCCGAAAAGACTGCCTTTGAACCTATGGCGAAGTAGCACTGCTGTCCTCTTGTCAGCGTATCCGCAGGTACCTGCTGACGTGCTGAGTTGTATTCAAGGGTCGCTGTATAAGCATTGCCCGTACTCTGAACATACTTCTCTGTGGTCACCATATCGCGCTCATCAAACAGAGTATTGACGGGACGGGTATACATCGAGCTTATCACAGGATCCTTGGATATCATATCCTGATCGAAGCTGTCGGATACCTCGCCTGCAACGGTGCAGTAGGGATAGTTGATATAGCTTTCTCCGTAGGTCTCGCATATAACGCCCTGACCTATCTCCAAACCGTACTCTGCCAGGAACTCATCCAGGTTGGGAGTCTCCTTCTGGCTGTAGGAAGCTACATATATCAGCTGCTTGCCCAGCTTGCCGCCGTTGTTGAGGAAATCGCTGACCTTCTGCACCTCCTCGGGCAGATAATCCACCGTAGGTGCGGGGATGACAACGATACCTGTTTCAGCGGGGATATCATCCTTGGTTATATCTATCTCGTTGACATTATAGCCGTTTGCCACCAGCAGTGTCCTGAAATATGACAGCGGCGAGCCGCCCGAGATAAGATCCTTTACCTCGCTCCTTCCCGTAAGGAAGGTGACGTATATGGGGTTAGGGTCGGTAACGGTCATCAGTGCTGAGGTGAATGCCTGTTCAGCGTTTGATGCCTCTACCTGTTCACCAAACCTTGCGATAAGGCTCATATCGCTGCCTGCCTGTTCACGCAGCAGGTCGATGCTGTAGCCCGACTGCGACAGCTGGGATACGAATTCATCATTGAAGGATACCAGATCCACCATGCCCAGCTTTCTGGTACGCTTTACCTTTTCGCCGTCCACCTCTTTTTCGGTCTCGAATATGATATCAAAATTGGATATGTTATCGCTGTAGCTCTTGATAACATCCGGGTTTGAATCTATATCCACGAACCTGTAAGTGATATGGTGGTTCATGGCGCAGTAGTTCTTTAAAAGCTCCACCGCCTGCTTATTGTATGCCCATGCATTGATGTATGTTTCCTCATCCGCGAATATGGTCACCAGCACATCGGTATCCACCTTTTTGACGTACTCCTCCGATACATCCGACATGGAGTAAATCTTATCCTTAGTAAGATCGATGTTGATGGGATATCTCTCAAAAAGCACCGTTGCCACTACATTTATCAGCACCAGCACCGCCAGGAACACACAGGTCAGTGCGGTAGCCATAGTGCCGTGCTTCAGCTTCTTTTTCAGCTCACCACTGCTCTCTTTTTTCGGCTTGGGAGCTTTCTTGGGGCTTTCCTTGTCCTCTTTGGACTTCTTCTCGTCAGCGACGATCTTTTTCAGCAGGTCGCCGCTGTTTGAGGTGACTTTTTCTTCGTTGTTTTCCACAGCAGACACCTCCTAACTCCAGCGGCGCTTTTCAAGCACTCTCACTGTAAGGAACAGGAATGCCGCCACAGCGCTGATGAAAAATATTACATTTGAAAAATTGAAGATGCCGTAGGTAAAGCTGAGATACCTCTCGCCAAAGGAGGTCTTCTCCAGCGCCGTTCTCAGACCCTCTATCACCTTGGTATACCAGTGACCCTCATCCAGCGAAGGCAGTATGCCGCCTATGGACGACAGGAAGGATACGCCTATCAGCGCGATAAAGCTGATGACCGCAGCCACCACCTGATTTTCGGTGAATGACGAACAGAATATCCCTATGGCTATGAATGCGCCGCCCACCAGCAGCAGCGCCACGATATTGCCCACGATAACGTTCCAGTCGGGGTCGCCGTAAACTGACACCACCACTGCCATCACAGCAGTTATGGAAACGCCCACAGCGTACACCAGGAATGCCGCAAAGAACTTGCCTGTAACTATCGCGCCCAGACTTACGGGTGCTGTCAGCAGGCACTGATCTGTCCTTGTACGCTTCTCCTCTGAGATAGTGCGCATGGTGAGTACGGGTATCAGTACGATTATTATGGTCAGCAGCGAGGAAAACAGGCTGTCCAGCTTGGTATATCCGCTGGCAAGGCTGTCCATCGAGAACATGAGTCCCGCATAAGCGAAAAACGCCGCTATAAATATATATCCGATAGGCGAGGTGAAATAGCTCCTCACCTCACGCCTGAACACAGCGCCCATCAGTCGTCCGCCTCCTCATATTTTTCTTCAAGAGCGGGTATCTGCTCGCCCATGGTCAGCTTCAGGAATATATCCTCCAGGTTCATCTCTGCGCTCTTGAGTTCGAGTATCGTCGAACCGTTCTCCGCCATGCGTCTGAACAACTCGTAGCGTATCTCCTTGCCCTCTGCCGCTTCTATGCGGTATTCGCAGATATTATCCTTGTGCTCCGCATCGCAGTAGACCTTGTCAACGCCGTCGATCTTCTGTATCTCACGCATTACAGCGTCCTTTTTGCCGTCTATCCTGCACACGAACTTGTTATCGCCCGTCAGCTTGTGAGAAAGGTTCTCTTCGGTGTCATTAGCCACCACTCTGCCCTCGTTGATAACTACTATCCTGTCGCACACTGCCTGCACCTCGGAAAGTATATGGGATGAGAGTATAACTGTATGGTTCTTGCCCAGCTTTCTTATCAGTGTCCTTATCTCGATTATCTGCTTGGGGTCGAGACCTACGGTAGGCTCGTCCAGTATCAGCACCTTGGGATTGCCCACCAGTGCCTGTGCCAGCCCGACTCTCTGCTTATAGCCCTTTGAAAGGTTCTTTATGAGCCTGTTGTATACATGGTCGATCTTCACAAGGCTGCATATATCCTGCAAATGAGAGATCCTGGGCAGCTTGCACTTTTTGAGATCGTATATGAAATACAGATACTCCTTCACCGTCATATCAAGATAAAGCGGCGGTATCTCGGGTAGATATCCGATATTCTTCTTTGCCTTCACAGGCTCCTCCAGTATATCCACGCCGTCTATCAGCGCCTTGCCTGAGGTGCAGGAGATATAGCCCGTGAGTATGTTCATGGTCGTTGACTTGCCCGCGCCGTTAGGTCCGAGAAATCCCAGCACCTCACCGTCCTCCGCCCTGAAGGATATATTGTTCACAGCTTTTTTATCGCCGTAATGCTTTGATAAATTTATTACTTCTATCAATTTATTTTCCTCCCAACGGAAAATTGATCTGCATCGGAAACGTACCCTCAGGGCATACCCCGTCAAGGATACCATACATTATTTTACAATGCAGTTGTGTAAGCCTTGTGACAGCTTACGGAAAATAAAAGGGACAACAAAGTCAGGCGTGCTCGCCCTCTGCGGCTGCGTCATAGTCTGCACCTCTGCCCAGCTTTTCAAGGATATACCCTGTGCTGTACAGTCTTGCATCGGTCTCATCTCCGAGAACTCTGCATCCTGCGGCGGCAAGCTGTGCATTGCCGTCCTCATCGGTGAAATATAACTCAAAGCAGAAATTCTGCGGTCTTACCGTATACTCGGTATAATCGCCGCCCAGCTCTGCCAGTTTCTGGGAGAATTCGCTCAGCCGCGAACTGTCCTCAGCAAAAATGCTCACCCGTACACTGTTCGTCTTGTCCGCCGCCCAGCTTTTAAGGTCACAGCCTGTGTACTTAACACCACTGCCCGCATTGAGGTCTGCTGAAAGCACCTTTGCATCGGGCTCAAACAGGTCACAGTTCATCATGGATATCTCTATGCCGAAACCGTCACCCGAATATCTCCACTGTCCGTTCCCCGATGTATCGCAGTCGAAGTGCTTGCTTATCACCTTATCGTAGAGCTCTTTTTCCGCAGCTCTGCCCCTCTGAGCCATCACAAAGTTAAGTACAGCCCAGTCGCGCTCCACTGCCAGCTCTTCCTCTTCCAGCCCTTCAAGCTCGGTATATTCCAGCTTTTCGGTCTGTTCAGCGCCGTTCACATCGGTGAAGCGTACAGTCCACACCTGCGTGCTGCCGCTGCTGCCGTCATCCCGTTCGATGCTTGCGCCGCCGTCAAAGGCGTAGTCCCAGTAATCCCTGTAATCCTCCGCCATATCGAAGGTCTTCTTGCCGCAGCCGCTAAGCATCAGCGCGGCCGCCGTCACTGCCGATACTGCCCTTTTCATTCCTCGTCCACCCCGTAGAAGCTGCGCACCTTTGCGGTGTCCTTTGCTATCTGCGCCCTCAGCGCGTCAAAGCTGTCAAAGCCCTTTTCGGGTCTTATGAACTTGTCCAGCAGTATCTCTATCTCCTTGCCGTAGAGGTCGCCCTCGAAGTCAAGTATATATGTCTCCGCAATGGGAGCATCATGTATTTTCAGCGTAGGCTTTACGCCGATATTTGTCACGCCGTACTTCTCACTGCCGTCCAGCAGCACTCTTGTGGCGTAAACGCCGAATTTCGGCATTATCTGTCCCTGCGGTATCTGCTGGTTTATGGTGGGGAAATTCCACGTTCTGCCCAGTTCGCGCCCGTGACCTACAGGCAGCCGCAGCCCGAAGATATATCCCAGCAGTTCGTTGGCTTTTTCTATCATACCCGTCCTGATACACTGACGTATGATGGTCGAGCTGACTTCCTCGCCCTTATAGCTCAGCTTGTCGCACACCCTAACGTCTATGCCGTATATCCTGCCATATAATTCCAGCGTGTTGCAGTCGCCCTCAGCGCCCCTGCCGAAGCGGAAATCGCTGCCGCATACCACAGCCCTGCATCCCAGCAGTCCCACCAGTATCTCCTTGACGAAATCCTCTGCCTTCATATCTTTCAGCTCGTCAAAATTCGGTGAATAGAGCATATCCACGCCGAGATCCTCAATGTGCCTGCGCTTTTCCTCGTCGTTCAGTATCATCTCTATCCTGCCGTCATGACCCTTAGAGGTCACTGTATCCGTCCTGAATGTGAACACTGCCGACTTTGCGCCCAGTTCCTTTGCCAGACTGACCGCCGTGTTTATGACGAGCCTGTGTCCGCGATGGACCCCGTCAAACAGTCCCAGCGCACAGACCGTACCTTTTTCGGGCTTGAAGCCCTTATCTATCTCGATCAAATCAAGTCATTCCTTAATCAATCATTCCGTTAATCAAACAAAAAAGTTTTTGAAACTGCGAAATTCGCCGTCCGCCAGTCTGCCCAGCCCGAGAAATCCGCCGTCCGCGCCGTAAACGCGGTATACCGCTTCTTCCCTGCCGTCCAGCGAGACCTGTCCCGCACGCAGCTTTACACCGTTTTTGTAAAGCCTTGTGAGCTTTTCATCCAGCGTCACCGCTTCGTATACCTCAAAGCACCTGTCAAGAGGTTTAAGCACGCTCTCCGCGCCGCCCTCATCGACCCTCTGCTGTATCTCCCCGATAGTCAGACAATCCTCCAGTGCCAGTCCCGCCGAATACGTCCTCACCAGTGAGGTCATGACACCTCCGCAGCCCAGCGCTTCGCCTATATCGTTTATTATCGTGCGTATATAAGTGCCCTTTTCGCACATCACCGTCATAGTACCCTCGCGTTTGTCCGCATCGTAGTCATCTATGGTCAGCGAAAGCACCGTGATCGGTCTTGCTTCGCGCTCAATGGTCTTGCCCTCACGCGCCAGCTGATACAGCTTTTTGCCGTCCACCTTCACCGCCGAATACATGGGCGGAACCTGCATTATCCTGCCGACGAACTTCTCCGCCGCCGATTTCAGCTCCTCCGAAGTCACAGCCTTACTGCTCTCCGAAAGCACCTTGCCGGTGATGTCCTGCGTATCGGTGACAAGTCCCAGCCGAAAACCCGCTTTATAGCCTTTTTTCACATCCGGGAGAATATCGCACGCCTTAGTAGCCCTGCCCACGAACACGGGCAGCACGCCCTCCGCCATCGGGTCGAGAGTACCGCCGTGACCTATTTTTTTCGTATGCAGCACTCCCCGCAGCTTTGCCACCACATCGAAGGATGTCCAGCCTGCGGGCTTATATACGGCGATAACGCCGTCAGCTATCACGCCGTTTATCCCATTATCTGCCATTGCTTAAAGCACCTGCCCCGCTCTTTCCAGCAGCTGCGCCTTGACTTCCTCAAGAGTACCGTGTATCTCACAGCCCGCTGCGCGGATATGTCCGCCGCCGCCGAAATAGCCGCAGAATACCGACGCATCCATCTCATCGGTGGTGCGCACGGATATCTTGTATACGTTAGTATGCCGCTGCTTGATGGTTATGCCCAGCACTACGCCCTCCGCCGAGAGGGGTATGGATGCCAGCCCGTCAAATTCAGCCTCCGCCACGCCGCAGCTTTGCATCAGCTCTCTGGTTATGGCGATCATCGCACACCTGTCACCCAGATAGTACTCCATCCTGCCCGTGACTATCTGCTCGATCTTTATCCTGCCCTTGCTCTTTACATCGAACATACGCCTGTTGACGTTGGCAAAGTCGATATCGTAAGCCATCAGTTCAGCCGCCGCGATATGTGTGGAGGGGGTGGTGTTCTCATACTTGAAGCAGCCCGTATCCGTAGCAATGCCCGTGTACAGGCACTTTGCGATGATATCGGTGATCTTCCTGCCCGAATGCTTGAATATGCAGTACAGTATCTGAGCCGCCGCCGCTATGCCGCCCTCCACATGGGTGAGCTTTGCAAAATGCTTGTTGGAGACATGGTGGTCTATGCAAAGATCCACCGCGCCCTCCTGCTGATACTTCAGCAGCCCGCTGCCCAGCAGTGTCGGGTCAGCCACATCGACTGCTATGATATACTCGGGCTCAAAATCCTGCTCGGTATAATCCACATACATGAAGTCATACCTGTCGGGAAAACCGTCCGAGTTGACCACGTTTGCCTGCTTGCCCATATCCCTCAGGAAATAGCACAGCGCAAAGCCGCTGCCCAGTGTATCGCCGTCGGGACTTTTGTGGGTAAGTATCAGAAATCTGTCGTGCTTTTCAAAAATATCTATGATCTCACTGTATTCCATGCGTGATCCTCTCTATCCGCAATGGCTGCCGCCATATCAGTCGTCGCTGTCCTCCGCGTCATCGGTGTATCCGTTCGCGGCATCCTCTTCATCTTCGGGAACTTCGTCCTTGACCAGCTCTCTCAGCTTTTTGGTTATCGCCGCCGAATGCTCTATCGAGTCATCGGCTATGAATTTCAGCTCAGGGCATTTTTTCAGCCCCAGCACATTGGATATCTCCCTTTTGAGATAGCCCGTAGCCGATTCAAAGCCCTTTACTGCCTTTTTCGCTTCCTCCAGCCCCTTGAAGCTGGAAATAAATACCTTGCAGAAGGAACCGTCTCTCGCCACATCACAGCGCACCACTGTCAGGAACTCGCCGCCGTTGATGCGGGGATCCTTCAGGTCTGCCATTTTTCCCGAGATTATCCTTCTTATATCCTCAGACATACGTCCTGCCTTATGTGATGCCATTTATATAGCTCCTTCCCTGTCTTTCTTATCTTATGTGCTCCCATTCCTCACGGGTAACGGCGAACACCTTTGTTATACCATTAACATCGTCCCTGAATTCATCCACCTGCTTACAGCCGTAGGACTGCGCAGTCATGGCTGAGGGCGTGTTGGTATACTTCATGTACGAATATATCACATTGAACGGAGTGTTCCCGAAAGCCCAGTCACGCACCGCACAGGCGGCTTCCTTAGCGTAGCCCCTGCGCTGCATATCCCTGCGTATATGATAGCCTATCTCGGGACATATCACCCCGCCTATATCCTGCATCGTAAGCCCGCAGTCGCCTATCATCTCGCCCGTATCTTTGAGACACACCGCCCACAGCCCGAAACCGAATACCCTGTATCTGTTGACATTCCTGTCTATCCAGGCTCTCACCCTTGCTTCGTCAAAGGTGTAGGGGTAGTGCTGCATTATCTCCGTGTCCGCCAGCACCATGTAAAGCGCCTCGTAGTCGTCCCCGTTCATCTCACGGAGAATAAGTCTCTGCGTTTCTATCATAGCTTACCTCTCAAAGCCACAGATCCATAGCCGCGCCGCTGCGCTCGTTGGGTCTGCTTACAAAGCCGAACTGCTCGTAAAAGCTCTCCCTGCCGCGACCTGCCAGAAGATGTATCTTTATCTCCCAGCCCTCTTTTTTCTCAGCACGAAGTCTTTCTATGACCCGCTCCACCATCTGTGAAGCCAGCCCCTTGTGACGGCATTTCTCCGTGACCATTACCTCCGCGAGGTACGCCACATAGCCGCCGTCCCATAAGACCCGCACAAATCCCACAGTCTCACCATCCGGCAAGACCGCCGCAACTATGGCATAGCTGTTGTCAAGTCCCGCCTGCGCCTGCTCGGGAGCAAGGGCTTTCCAGCCTGCTTCCTCCCGAAAACGCTGATAGTCCTCAACAGAAATTTTATCAGTAAATTCAAATATATTATCCATATAAAACGTCCTCCACTTTTCACGATCATCACAGCAGACCTGCGCCCCTGTCAACAATTATGAATTATGAATTATGCATTATGAATTACTAATCGCGGTATTCCTCCATGATGTAGCCCTCGAAGATGTCGCCCTCCTTGATGTCGGAGAACTTTTCGAGAGTGATACCGCACTCAAAGCCTTCGGATACTTCCTTGGCATCGTCCTTGAAACGCTTGAGGGAGCTCATCTTGTCGTCTGCCACGATTATGCCGTCGCGTACAACTCTGATAAGATCGTTCCTGCCGATCTTGCCGTCCAGTACATAGCATCCCGCAACAGTACCCACTGAGCTGATCTTGTATACCTGTCTTACCTCAACACGCGCAGTCTCTACTTCGCGGTACTTGGGCGCCAGCATACCCTTCATAGCGTCGGTGATCTCTTCGATAGCATCGTAGATTATACGATACAGCCTGATCTCTACTCCGTCCTGCTCCGCATTTGCCTTTGCAACGGGATCGGGTCTTACGTTGAAGCCGACGATGATAGCGTTTGAAGCATTAGCCAGCATAACGTCGCTCTCGTTTACCGCACCAACAGCACCGTGGATAACTCTTACCCTTACTTCCTCGTTGGATATCTTCTCCAGCGACTGCTTTACAGCCTCCACAGAACCCTGTACGTCTGCCTTTACGATGATGGGCAGCTCCTTCATCTCGCCTTCGGAGATCTGCGAGAACAGATTGTCCAGTGTTACCTTCTGGATCTTCTTGAACTCGTCCTCCTTAGCCTCGTGCTTACGCTGCTCTACCAGCTCTCTTGCCAGCTTCTCGTCCTCTACCGCATTGAAAGTCTCGCCTGCGGTAGGTACTTCGCCCAGACCTGTGATCTCAACAGGTGTGGATGGACCTGCTTCGGATATGGGTCTGCCGCGATAGTCTGTCATTGTTCTTATCCTGCCCACAGAGGTGCCTGCGATGATGACATCGCCCGAATGGAGAGTACCGTTCTGTACCAGCAGTGTGGCAACGGGACCCTTGCCCTTGTCAAGTCTTGCCTCGATAACAGCACCCTTTGCCAGTCTGTGAGGATTAGCCTTCAGCTCCTTGACCTCAGCTACCAGCAGTACGTTCTCCAGCAGTTCGTCGATGCCCATGCCTGTCTTTGCAGATACGGGTACTGCGATAACGTCGCCGCCCCATTCTTCTACTACCAGCTCATGCTCGGTGAGCTGCTGCTTTACTCTGTCGGGGTCTGCGCCCTCTTTATCCATCTTGTTTATCGCAACGATAACGGATACACCCGCTGCCTTTGCGTGGTTTATAGACTCTACTGTCTGGGGCATGATACCGTCATCAGCCGCAACGACAAGTATAGCTATATCGGTTATATTCGCACCTCTCGCTCTCATGGAGGTGAAAGCCTCGTGACCGGGGGTATCCAGGAAAGTGATCTTCTGTCCGTTGCACTTCACCTGATATGCACCGATGTGCTGTGTGATACCGCCTGCTTCGCCCTCGGCTACGTTTGCGTTTCTTATCCTGTCGAGTATGGAAGTCTTACCGTGATCGACGTGACCCATAACTACGACTACAGGGCAGCGATCCTCCAGATCCTCGGGAGCGTCAGCCTCGTCCTCAATAAGTCTTTCCTCGATGGTGATGTGTACTTCCTTCTCTACCTTTGCACCCAGTTCCTCTGCCACCAGTGATGCGGTATCAAAGTCAACCACCTCGTTGATGGATGCGAATACTCCAAGACCCATCAGCTTCTTGATGACCTCGGTAGCTGTCACCTTGAGTCTGCTTGCCAGTTCAGATACCACGATCTCGTCGGGTATCATTACCTTGAGCTGCTGCTTTCTCGCCTTTTCAAGAGCCATTCTGTTCAGCTTATCCTGCTCGGTCTCCTTCTTGTGAGAATGCTGCTGCTTCTTGTACTGCTGGGACTTCTGGGTTATCTTCTGCTTCTTGCGGAAGTTGTCATTCTTGTTGCCCTGCTTGCTGGTAGCCATATTGTCGTACTTCTCGTTGTACTTGTCCAGTTCAACATAGCTTCCGCGGGTATCAACTGTTCTTCTCGAACCCGAACGGTCGTCGGTGCTCTCGGATACAGTATATCCCTTGTCATCGCCGCCGAAGGAGCTGCCGCCGCCCAGCTGCATCTTTACGCCGTGATCCTGCTTCTTGGCTTCCTTCTTGTCCTTCTTCTTCTCGGGCTTCTTTTCCTCTGCCTTAGGTTCGGGCTTCTTCTCCTCGACCTTAGGTTCGGGCTTCTTCTCCTCCGCCTTGGGCTCGGGCTTCTTCTCCTCTGCCTTCGGCTCAGGCTTCTTCTCCTCGACCTTAGGCTCAGGCTTCTTCTCCTCCGCCTTGGGCTCAGCCTTCTTTTCCTCAGCCTTGGGCTCCGGCTTCTTCTTTGCGGTCTTTGCTTCTTCCTTGGGCTTATCCTCGGAAACAGGCTTTACGTTGTTGGCAAAGTACTCGTCAAAATTCTCCACCTGATTATTCTGTGTCAGGTATTCAAATACATAATTGACTTCCTCCTGGCTGAGGGAAGCCTGTGTCTTTCTGGTAACGCCGTCACGCTTTTCCAGACATTCTATGATATCGGTATTCGCCATCGACAGGCTTTTCGCCAGGTCGTTCAGCTTAATCTTCTTGCTTGCAGATCTCGTACTCATAGGCAATAATGATCCTCCTTGCTGTTCAATCTCGTACCGATCCCTCACTGAGAGAATTACAAAATCCGATATTCGGGATCAGTATCATATTTTTCTTCAAACTATATGTCAAACTCGTTTATATCTATCACGATCTCTTCCAGACCCTTGACGCAGGACTTTGCAAAACCCGCATCGGTTATCGCCAGCACTCCTGTGCGCTTGCCCACGCCGTAGGCTATATCGTCCATAGTCACGCCCAGCTTATACATCTTCACATCGTATCTCGCACAGTTGTAGCGCACTTCCTTCTGGGACTTTGCGGAAAGGTCGTCTGCTATGAACACTGCTCTTGCCGTTCCCGCAGCGCAGGCGTCCTTTACCATATCCATGCCCATCACCAGTTTGCCTGCCTTGCGGCACATCGAAAGCAGACCTGTCTTATTGTTACTGCTCACCGCCGTTCAGCTCCTTTTCCATAGCGTCATAGATCTCATCATCTATCCTGCACGCGAAGCTCTTTTCCAGCCTTCTTGCCTTACGCGCCTTTTTGAGGCACTCCGCGTCTGCACATATATATGCGCCTCTGCCGGCTTTCTTGCCCGTCAGGTCGAGGCTTATCTCGCCCTCCTTCGTCCTGACCACCCTTACCAGCTCTTTTTTCGGCTTCATCTCCGAACAGCCGAGGCACATCCTCATCGGTATCTTCTTAGGCTTTACAGGCATATCACTCAGCCCCGTTCTCCGCTTCCTCAGGCGCATTCTCGGGAACTATATCGATCTTGTAGCCTGTCAGACCTGCTGCCAGCTTGGCATTCTGTCCCTTGTTGCCTATCGCCAGCGAGAACTGGTTGTTGGGAACTACCACGCGGCACTTCTTGATTACTCTCTCGAATTCCTTTTCCTCGCCCTTGTGTTCGATCCTTACTTCGGGCTCCAGCAGCTCGACTTTCAGTACCTCAGCGGGTGCCAGTGCCTTTGCGATGAACTCGGCTTCGTCCTCCACCCAGTTGATAACGTCTATCTTCTCGCCCTTCAGCTCCTGTACTATCGCGGAGATCCTGGACTTCTTGGGACCGATACAGGCACCCACAGCGTCAACGTTCTTATCCTTTGACCATACGGCGATCTTGCTTCTTACGCCCTCTGTACGGGAGATAGCCTTTACCTCTACGGTGCCGTCAGCTATCTCGGGCACCTCCAGCTCGAACAGTCTCTTTACCAGTTCCTTGTGGGTTCTCGACAGCTTTACAACGGGCTGTCTCTTCTCGCTGTCGCCTACGCTGACGATATACACCTTGATCTTATCGCCCTCTTTCAGCACCTCACCGGGTATCTGCTCGCTGCGGTAGAAGTAGTGCTCGTTCTTGTCGATGGTGATCATGGCATTGCCTGTTGCGGGCTCTACCTTCTGTACTGTTGCGGTAACTATCTCGCGCTCCTTGTCCTTGTACTGCTCGATAAGTTTGTTCCTCTCGAAATCCTTGATATCGTGCTTGATGGACTGCTTAGCGAACTGTGCCGCAACTCTGCCTATCTTTGTGGGATTGACGGGTATCTCCACCCAGTCGCCCACCTTGATGTCGGGATCGTAGGTCTGCGCCTCACCGATGTATATCTCATTGGCGGGGTCGTCCACGAACATTACCTTCATTACCTCTTTGAGTATGCACATCTCCAGCTTGCCTGTAGCAGGCTCTATATCCACTCTGATATGCTCGCTCTCGGGATTTTCCTTCTTTATCGCCTTAGCTATAGCGTCCCTTATCCTCTCGATAAGTACGTCCTTGTCGATCTCGTTCTCGCTGACCAGATCTGCCAGCGCATTAAAAAACTGTTCGTTCATTTTTTATGACCAATCCTCTCTGTATATTATATCCGTACCAAAACAGGCTTCACGCCCGATACATCTTGCTCAGTCGAATTTCGCGCCCGCAAGCTCCTCTTCCAGGTCGCCGTCATCGTACAGCTTGACGAAAGCGCAGTCGTTCAGTCTGAACTGCACATTTTCCACACCGTCGCCGTTCTCATCAAGGGTCTGACAGGCTATCAGCTTTTCCTCCTCGTCATACCCCACCAGTCCCACGATGAACTCGCGTTCGCCGTTCTCGTCGGGTCTTATAAGCCTTACCCTCACCACATCACCGATGCATACCTCGAAATGTATGGGCTTTCTCAGCTCTCTCCCCAGTCCGGGACTGCCGCATTCAAACACATAGCTCTGCGAGATGGGGTCCTCCTCGTCGAGTATCTTGTTGAAGGGTCTTGTGAAATTCTCACAGTCCTCCATCGTGACACCGCCGTCCTTGTCTATCAGCACGCGCAGATACCAGGTGGCACCCTCCTTCTCGAACCTTACATCCCAGAGGAAAAGTCCCAGCTCGTCTGCCAGCGGCTGTGCAAGCTCGGTTATCCTGTCCACCGTGCTCTTTTTGGAGCGGTCTCCACCGCCCTTGCCTTTACTCATATCCTGCCCTCCGTTCTCGTGTTTCCCTATACAAACACAAAAGACCGGAAGTTTGAATTCCAGTCTTTCGTCAAGCCTATTGCATATATTATACCACATTAAATATGATTTTGCAAGGGCTGACGGTAATTTTTACAGGAAATTTACAAACCTTCGGCTAACGAACCGTAAACAGTCTGTTAAGCCCCGGTCTATCCTCCTTTTTTATCGCCCTTGCCCTTGTCGGTGCTGTCTTCGTTCTCCGTCGGGAGCTCGTAGGGTCTGCGCTTGCGTCTGCCCTCCACGAAATCCAGCGGCACCGTGAACAGTATGCCCGTATTCGGTTCCGAAAGATCACCCACCGTATTGTATATCACTCTTCTGGCGATATCCAGCTGATCGTTTTTAATGACCGAGATTATGGTCTTGTTATCGTGTTCCTCTCCGCTGAACATACTGCGTATCGACGCACTCAGAAAGCTGGAATTCATCTTAGAGAGCGTCATCGCCATGCCCGATGAGGGGATTATGGTCGCGCCGCCTATACCCGCTGCGGAAAGTCCCTCCAGCAGATATTCCAGTGCGTCTGTTTTATTGAGGATAAGCACCATGAGCTTCATGCGGTCATCACATCCTTATTGTACTCTGAAACGCTGTTACTGTTCGGTCGTCCCTTCGCCGCCGTCCTCTGCGGGAGCGGCATTTTCAGCTGTCTGCTCTGCGGGTGCCGTATTCTCCGCCGCTTCTGTCACGGGTGCGGTCTCGGCAGCCGCATCCTCAGCGGGTGCAGCGGTCTGTGCGGTAGTCTCCGCATCGGAAGACTTCTCTATCAGACTTCCGCCGCCTATCTCGGGAGTAGTCTCGGCAGCCTTTTCCTTGAGTCTCTGTATGAAATCGTGATTGATGACGAAGGTCTCGTCGTTCTGTCCCCACACGCCTTCGGGCACCATTTTCTCCGCAGGAGTGATGCCGCTTGTCAGCATATCCTTGATAAAGGATTTCTGCAGCTTGAAATCATCGATATTCATATCGGTATCGCTGTTCTCGGTTATCATATTGTAAATATTATCCAGGTTATCCTGTGTGATATAAGCCTGCTGGAACATACTGTTTATCAGCGATTCCATAGCTTCACCGAGAAATTCGTTGTTGCCCTGTTTGCCGTTTGAGAATACGGGGTACTGTGTCAGCAGTCTTATCTGTCTGCCGCCCAGCGTGGTGAGCTCGCCTTTCATTATGGATATATCGTTGGCATCGTTGTCCTTTGACAGATAATAAAGCTCTTCGGAGGCTTTGTAGGTTATGCCGCCGTAGATATCACACACTCTCTCAAAAGCCTCATTGGTCAGTGTGGCGTAGTTGTCCACCTTCATGCCCAGTGTGCCCTCCACAGCTTCCTTTACGCCTGCCATACGGGATTCCGCATAGATATCGCGCATAGACTTGTTATCCGCACTGTTGAGAGTCGATGCCGATATGGGCACCACGAGTATGCTGTTATCGATAGGGTCTATCCTTATCAACGTCATATCCGCCAGCGCACCCTTGCTGTTGACTCTTGCGAACAGGTCATTGAAGGTCTGAACCGTTACAACGGGCTCTTCTTCCTTGTCCTCATCGATGATGTGGTAGGTCTTCAGCAGATATATCGAAAGCATCGATATCAGCGCCATGAACACCAGCACTGTCACCACATATACCAGCGCCACAGGCGCCTGCGATCTCTTCTTTTTCCTTTTCCTTGCGGCAGATGACATATATCCTTCTCCTTACTGTTTTTTCCTCATTCTATATAGAACTGCGGGTTCCTGTCCAGATCGATGATGTGGATATCCGATCCCGCTCTTCTTGCCATATTTATGGTCTGCAAAGTTCCCGAACCGCACTGCTTCTCGCGGTACACCGCTATCAGCGCAGAGGAATGATCCACCATGTACTGATTGCGTTTGCGGTATCTTCCCGGATCGGCTATCTCTCCCGTAACGGTCACAGCGTCCGCACTTTCCAGCATCAGGCTGTGTATATATCTGTCCGGAGCCGATCTAAGTTCCTTACGCTGTTCGGGATAGGGCAGCACGCAGATCAGCCTGATATCCCTGTAGCGGCTGTCGCCCTTCATATCCATTATGACCGACCCGCACATCAGATCGGCACCCTCAGCCATGCCCGCGATAAAGGTGCGTATGCCCTTTTCGTAAGCCTCCACACATTTCAGGTGTACCGTACTTACCAGGTTTTTCATCCCCTGTTTCGTCAGGTCGCCGCCGAATGGCAGATCGCGCTTTCTGTGACCCGTGAAGCAGCAGGCTGTTCTGCTGTCGATCATGAGTTCGTCCTTATCAACAAGATTCAAGCGTATCACCATCCCGGATATCCGATTCAGATTGCATATATTTTTATTATAACACACATTTCCCTATTTTTCAATACCTTTTTTCGATTTATAACAGCCTTGCTTTCATGTGTGCAAAATATATATGCGGCTCTGTCATAGCTTTAAACTATGACCAGTCATTGTTTTTTTATATATCTATGCCGCCGCCGCCGTTACGGCAGACCTTGAAATGCTGTAAAGGATATGATATAATTATGTATATATTTTATTAACGATTGGAGATATGACTATGAGAAAAACACCTGCAAAGGTTCTCGGCGCTTTCTGTGCCGCACTGCTGGCAGTCAATTCGGCTGCTATTTCCGTTTTTGCGGAAGAAGATATCGCTCCCGCTCCCTCGAGCGATATAAACCCTATAATATTCAACTCCTCCGATGATTCCGTACTTTACTGGGCTACTCAGATAGGCACGGACACATACTACTGGTCGGATGCCCCCACAGGCTTCTCCGTAGGCGACAACGGCTTTATCTACATTTGTTCCGCTGACAATATCTACAAGCTGGACAAGTTCACAGGTAAGATAGTCGGCAGCGCAAAGATGGAGGGTCAGGCGGAGTATGCCACAAAGGGACCCAAGTACGCTGACGGCAGAGTGTTCATGGCGCTGGATAACGGCATGATCGAGGCTTTCAACGCTGATACCCTGGAACCGCTGTGGATATACAACAACAAGCTGGGCGGCAAGCCTACCTGCGATATCGTATACAACAACGGATGTATATACACAGGCTTCTGGAACAGCGAGATCGCTGATGCGGACTTTGTATGCATCGATGTTACCACCGACGGCGAGACAGGCGAACTGTCAACAAAGACCGCCAAGTGGGAAGTCACCAATCCCGGCGGCTACTACTGGACTACTCCCGCATTCATCGGTGATACCGTATATATCGGCAAGGATAACGGCTCCGAAGACAAGACCGTTACCGACAGCGAGCAGACAGACCTTATCCGCGTTGATGATTCGGGCAATGCGACCGTTATCGGCGGCTTAATAGGCGGAGATGTGCGCAGCAAGCTGGTATCCTACGGCAACGAACTGCTGTTCACCTCAAAGGACGGAGTGTTCTATGCGTTCTCGACCGATGACAGCTACGCATTCAAGTACCCCATTGCGGAAGATCTGGGGCTGGACGGCTTTACCTGCACTTCCACGCCCGTTGCCGCAAACGGCAGAGTATATATCACTCTCGGCGCACCCTGGGGCGACTCCCGCAGCTCTGTAGTAGTAGTGCTGGAGCCCGTAAAGGACGACATCGGCTATCAGATCGCGTATACCGTTGAGACTGCCGCACACTGTCAGGTAGAGGGTATATTCGCAGGTGTTGACGAGAACGGATATAATGTGGTATACTATGTTGAGAACGGTATGCCCGGCACTGTTCGTGTACTCAGAGACAAAGCGGGAATGTACCATCCTTATGAGACTGTTGAGGAGACCGACTATTCCGGCAATGTTCATCAGTATCTCCCCGCAGTGTTCACACCTCAGGGAGCGCACGCAAATTATTGTTCCGTAGACCCTGTGTTCGACCCCGAAACAGGTCTTATCTATATAAGGAACGACTCTTTCAATATCCTTGCTATCGGTCCCGCGGTAAAGAGCGTTGATTTCTACTGTGATGATATAACCATCCATCAGAACGGTGTGCCCACACTGGTATACAAGGCTGACCAGACACCTACCGACTGCGAATGCGTAGTGGGCGTTGAGGGCGGCTACACCGCAAATGTTGAGGATCTCTATGAGAATATCGCATTCAGCGTTGACAGATTCACCACCGACGATGAGGTGCTCACAGTTACCTATACAGCGGGTCTGTACAACGGCAGCGGAAATCCCGCAGTCGTTACCTGCGATGTTAACGTACTGGTGGCAGAGACTGACGATCAGTACAACCGCGCACTTGCACAGAAGGGCGATGTAAACGGCGACGGCGTTATCAACGTCACCGATATATCCCTCGTTGCCGCTAATGTCAAGAACATCAAGGCTATCGACAAGTACAGCCGCAACGCCGCTGATGTAAACTGCGACGGCAGCATCAATGTTACCGACGTTTCCGCAGTTGCCGCAAACGTAAAGGGCATAGCAAAGATCAATTCTGAAAGATGATCTCGGTATCAGAATAGTATTTCGGGGCAGGACGGGTCATTCCCGTTCTGCCCTCATGCGTATCGGAGGCTGGTCTGAATGGGAGAAAATTCCCGCAAAGGTCCCATAGCTGCCATCGCTGCCGCAGCGGTCATGATGATCGGCGGGGCGTGGTTCGGTGTGGGCTTTTACAGGAACGCCCCCCGCGAGCCCGCAAAGGCGGAGATAGTCCACCGCGAGCCGAAACTGCCCGAGATATCCGCTCAAGGCAGTAAAAAAACTGCGGAGGACAGCTGCGAAGAAAGCTCACGGGAGGACAGCAGACCCGACAGCCGTACCGAAAGCTCCCATACGGAAAGCAGCGCCGAAAGTTCGGCGGCACCGAAGGAAAAGCAGGTACTAACGCAAACGGAGAGCGGCGCGGAGACGGTGATATACACCGAGACGACGGAAGTCCCGCATGAGCGCGACGAAAGCAGCCGCAGTGACAGCGAGAAGACAGTCACCGATGAAAAGCTGCCAGACGCAGGCACCCCCGCAAAGACCGTCAGTGACGGCAAAGAGGCGGACAGAGAGTACTTCACCACCTCGATAAAGGACGGCGAGACCGTCAGCGAAAGCACCTATTTCTTCACGATAACACACCTTATCGACGGCCTTGAAGCCGTCCGCAGCGATGTGGAACTGAACGGCGCACTGCTCACGGGCTATGCGGGCAAATGCAGGCTGACGGAGGGCGAAAACAGCATAAGGGTCAGCTGCACCTACAAGGACGGCGGCGGCAGGATATACCGCGCTTTCAGGGATTATACCGTA
This sequence comes from uncultured Ruminococcus sp., assembly GCF_946187255.1. Lineage (GTDB taxonomy): Bacteria > Bacillota > Clostridia > Oscillospirales > Ruminococcaceae > Hominimerdicola. The sequence goes on along the minus strand of NZ_CAMHRZ010000012.1, from coordinate 6,286 downwards.
TATCTGGAGAGCCGCGAGGCACCGATACTTACAGACCTTAAAGACTGCACCGTGTTCGACCCTGTTTATTCTTTCAGCGCCGAATGCGAAGACGGGCTGGAAGTCACGCTGAACGGACAGCGCATCAGCGGGGACGGCAGATATACCGTCACGCTTAACGAGGGCGAGAATATCATCAGGCTCATATCGGGCAGGCAGGGACTTGATTTTTCCGTGATGTACGTCCCGCTGCAAGGGGTGGAGATATTCACCGACCTGGATGACCACACCGTCCATTCGGAAAAAATGACGTTCACGGCGCAGGCGGCGGGCGGGAAGTCCCCTAAACTCACGGTACAGCTCAACGGAAAGACCCTGAGGGGCAATGACGGCAGCTATACCGCCCTGCTGAAAGAGGGCACAAATACCATACGTCTGCTGGCGACGGACGGCACCGAAAAGACGGAGAAGACCTTCACGGTGACTCTCCTGCCCGATGAAGAGGAGGACAGGCTGCCGCATATCGAGGAGATAAACCTCACAGATAATATGACCGTAAAGGGCAGCAGTTATTCGCTGACACTGCGTGCCGCCGATTGTGAGGGCAGAAGGATATACTCCGACGGCATCGAGGTAGCCTGCGGAGGTACTGCGGCGGGCTTCCGCTGGGAGGATGCATATTCGGCGGGATACCTGCTCACACTGCATCCCGGCGAGAACAGCGTGTTCATACGGCTGACGGACAGTATCGGCAGACGCAGCGAGTTCCTTTACCGCATAAACTGCGAAGCCGCGGAAACAGGCGAGGAAGTCGGCAGGATAGCCATATCCGTAAGGGCTGACGTGCTGGGACTGGGCGCACTTTGCGAGGACAGCAGCTTCCCTGTGCTGGAGGGCGAGACAGGCTTTGATACGATGGCGAGGTTCCTGGAAGAAAATGGCTTTGAGGTATCCGCACGCGGCGGCGACAGCAGCAGATATCTTGCCAGGATAACAAAACAGGGGGCTTTCGCGCAGGCGGCACTGACGGAGAGCGCACTTGAATATCTCAGCAAGGCGGGTCTGAGCGTCAACAGCACATCCGACCCCGATTCACTGGGAGAATTCGACTACACACCCGGTGCGGGATGGCTTTACAGCCGCAACGGTAAAAAGCCTTCCTACGCCATGTCTGCGGCGGTGTTCTCCGACGGTGAGGACATACAGCTGATATTTTCTCTTGATTTTGGAAATGATACCGATCCCGGATATTGATATACTCCCGATGAGAGATCGGTATGATACGGAGAGTGAGTTATTATGAAAAAAGCAATAGCGCTGTTCATTTCCGCAGGGATGCTCCTTTCACCTGTGAGTGCCTCCGCGCTCTCTGCGGAACAGGCTGAGGGCTATGCGGAAGGCATAGTGTCCTTTGAGAAGAACAAAAATCATATAAGCGACAGCGACAGCCTGCTTTCGGGAGATATCGCGGAACGTGCGGGCAACGACAACGCGGACTGGCTGGCGATAGGTGCGGTGCGTGCGGGACTGGAGGACAGGACGGGCGAGTACTACACCCACTGGAAGAAGAATATCAACGACAAGTACACCCACGACGGCGGGCTGGACCGCGACAAAGCCACCGAATGGCACCGCGCAGTGCTGACAGCACAGTGTCTCGGTGCTGACCCCGCCAATCTTTCGGGGATAGATCTGCTGAATGACGGCGTATACTCACGCGGGGATGACAAGCCGCTGGGAAAACAGGGGCTGAACGGATGGGTGTGGGCGCTCATCGCCGTTGACAGCTGTGACTGGAAATTCCCCGATAATGCAAAGGTAACGCGGCTCGACCTGATAAATACCATACTCTATTCCCAGAATGCCGACGGCGGTTTTTCCATAGCCCCGACGGACGGCAGGAGCGACCCCGATATCACAGCCATGACTTTGCAGGCGCTGGCACCCTATCGCGGCTGTCAGGAGGCAAAGGAAGTCACCACTGCGGCGGTGGATTATCTGGCGGTAAAGCAGAGCGATTTCGATTCCTGCGAGACCGTATCTCAGGTGATATGCGCGTTGTGCTGTCTTGGTATAGACCCCGATGAGGACGCAAGGTTCTCGACGCTGACGGATGAGCTGATAAGCTATGCCAACGATGACGGCGGCTTTGCCCACACCAAAGACGGCTTGAGCAATGAGATGGCTTCGGCGCAGGCGCTGATAGCGTTTTGCAGTATCGAAAGACTGCGAAGCGGCGAAAGGCAGGTATACGACATGAACGCGGGAATGGCGGAGCCCGTAACGGAAACGGTGCTCATCACCGCCGCCAACCGCAAGGAGCGCAACACCACTCTGCCCAACACGGACGAACTCCGTCCCTGGTCGGTGAAGCACTACGACAAGGAGACAAAGATAGCGATAGTCGCAATGATACTTGCCATCGGCGTAGTCACGGTGGCGGCAGGTATATTCCTGCGCAACAGAAAGGAACGATCGAAATGAACAAAGTCCCCGCAGGACTGCGCAAGAACCTGACCCGTGTGATAGTCGGCAAGGACGACACGATAGAACTGATGATCGCCGCCGTACTGGCAGGCGGTCATGTACTGCTGGAGGACTCTCCCGGTACGGGCAAGACCACGCTGGCGCTGGCACTGGCACACAGCACTGGGCTGGATATGAGGCGTATACAGATGACCCCCGACACGGTGGCTTCGGATATCACGGGATATTCGGCTTACGACCCCGCAAAGGGCGAATTCGTATTCCACGAGGGTGCGGCTGTGACAAATCTTCTGCTGGCGGACGAGCTGAACAGGACATCGGGCAGGACACAGGCGGCACTGCTGGAAGCTATGGAAGAAGGCAGGCTGACCGTTGACGGCAGGACGATAGATCTGCCGAAGCCCTTTATAGTCATCGCGACCCAGAACCCCACAGGTACGGCGGGAACTTCCCCCATCCCCCTTTCACAGCTGGACAGATTTATGGTGAGACTTTCTCTCGGTGCCCCCGACAAGGAAGCACTGATGCGGATACTCACCGACAGGGCGGGTGCAGACCCTCTCGACGAAGTGGAACAGGTATGCGGTGCCGAAGAACTCACCGCCATCCGCGCAGAGACCGAAAAGGTATATATATCCGACGAGGTGATGGGCTATGTGTGCGATATATGGCAGGCTGTGCAGGACTGCCCCGATACGGAGGGCGGCATATCTCCGCGAGGTGCGCTGGCGCTTTGCCGAATGGCAAGGGCGGGGGCATATCTTGACGGCAGGGACTACGCGGCACCCTTTGATATACGCACCTGTCTTCTGCCGGTGTGCAGCCACAGGCTGATACTCACCCGCGAAGCAAAGGCGGCGGGCAAAACGGCGGCGGGCATACTCACGAAACTGCTGGAAAATATTCCCTGCCCCGAGAACGAGGAGAAAAAGTGAGACGGGTAATATTCGCGGTGCTGTTTGCGGCAGGGCTTTTGCTGTGGAGATATTCTCCTGCGGGGCTTTACCTTTCGGCGGCACTGCTGGCGGCGGCTGTGGCGGCTGTGATCGAAAACCTTGCGGAGAATTACAAGGTGGAAGTGAGATACGACAGGAAGATACTACAAAAGGGCGATGCGCCCCTGCTTTTCTTCGGCGGGAAAAAGCGGCTGAAAGGGCAGGTGGTCTGCGAGAACATCGTTACAGATGAAAGGACCTTCACGGACGTTGACATCAGAAAGGAACGCACAGCCGCACTGCCCGCACAGAAGGACTGCGGCGGGCTTTTTATACGCTTTATGTGCTTTCGGCGCTACGATATGCTGGGGCTGACCTGCAGGACTGTGGTGTGCTTTTCGGATGAGTATGTCACGGTGATGCCCTCGCCTGCGGAGGTCACGGAGATACTTGACAAGACAGGCGGAGAAGCAGAGAGGGACGGTGCGCGTGAATACCGCCCCGACGAACCCGCGCGGCATATAAACTTCAAGCTGACCCACCGCTTCGGCAAGCCTTATATAAACACCTTCGCCCCCGAAAATGCGGGAGATATCATCATCTTTGCAGACCTGGGTCTGGGAGAGGATGCGGCAAAAGCGGCGGAGATGATATGTTCGCTGGGAGACAGCCTACTGGCACAGGGCACACCCTTTGAACTGGTCTTCCCCGACGGCGAAGAGGACGTTCGCACTGTGGAACGCCCCGACAGCGAGACCCTTTATCACGAGGTGCTGCACTTCCCCCTCAGCGGCGGCGAGGGGTATTCCCTGCTGGGAACGATGCTGAAAAAGGCGGATGAGGATGCACGCATCATCGCATTTACAAAAAATACCAAAGTACAGGATGACAGACTGCTGTTCATCCTCTGAACACGGGTGCTGAAATGGATAATACTAAGACCCTCACCCCCGCACCGATGATATTTTCATTGGCGGCGGGGCTTGCAGCGTACATGGCAGGCGGGCTGACCGCAGGAGCGGCAGCCTTTCTTTTGTGTACCCTTGCGGCGGGAGCAAGTGACCGTTTCGGGCGTATCTGCGGCTTTATACCCGCCTTTGCGGGAGTGTCGGCGGCTGTACTTCTGCACGGGCGCTTCATGGCGGAATGTGCGGGCTGTGCGGACGATATCGCCTATCTTTCGGCAGTTAAGGCACACGCGGCTTATATCCCCGTTGCAGGTGCGGAAGACAGCACGTTCCCGCTGATAGTCACTCTACTGCTGTGCGGGATGCTTTGCGCAGTCTATTCGGCGGCGGGCGAAAAGGCGGCAATGATACTGTTATCAACAGGTGCGGCGGCTTACGGATATTTTACAGGCAGAGGAACGGCGGTGCTGTGCGTCATCATCGCACTGACGGCGGGCGCAGTGTGTTTCGGGGCAAGGGAGATACGCTCGCTGCCCCTCATCGGGCTGACGGTGCTGCTGACTATGCCCGCACTGCTGATAGATATGCCCGAAATACCCAAAAACAGCACTGTGACGGCATCGGGCGGACTTCCGCTGTATCTTGCGCAAAGCTATGAACAGCCTGTGCTGACAAAGGCGCAGTACGCACGCGGCAGTGCCATATTCACCGCATTGCAGCAGCACGGATTTGACCCCCGATTTCAGACGGCGTACCTGCTGGAAGCCGCAAACTCGGATATCCCCACCGAAACGGTGACGGCTGAACTTGCGCCCGCAAATGTATGCGCGGGAGATATCGACGAGAACACCCTTGACGGCTATGCGGGCAGCAGCTTTACCGTCTGCCGCCTGCTGGACAGGAATATCTTCACACTGCTGCCAAAGCTGAGAGAGGGCGACTATCTCGACTGCGAGAGCCTTTACAGGGAGTATGTTTATTCCGCCTACGGCAGCCTTACCGAAACGCAGGCACAGCGGGCGCAGAGTTTGTGCGCCATTGACGGCAGCCTGCCCCTTGACCGCAAGCTGAGTGCGGTAAAAGCTGGAGTAAACGCGCATATCTCCAACGAGAGGGAACGCACACGCCTGACGGTGGAGCTTGCCCGAAGCTGCGGCATCGCGGCGCGGGAAGTCAGGGGCATATACTTTTCTTCCATGCCCCAAAGCGGCACTGCGGAGCTTTCCGACGGTGAAAGGCGCAGCTGGGCGGAGGTATACATCGACGGTGCGGGCTGGGTGACCTTTGAGACAAAGCCCGAATACGAAAGTGCGTCACCTCTGCTGCCCGAAGACACTGCGGGCGGTGAAAGCGGTGTTTCCACAGCCTTTGAGGACAGCTTCATATACACCTACGCACAGCCGCGCACAGCCGCTGAGATACGCAGTGAACAGACCGATGTTAAGCCCTCTCCGATGTGGGTATTCTTTCCTGCGGGCGGGATAGTACTGCTGTTTATCGCAGGGCGAGTCAGGGCTGTGGTGCGCAGTTCGGCAAGACACAGCCGCAGCAGTGAAAAAGCCCTTCGCAACGCCCACAGACAAGGCAGACTGCTGGTGGAGACAATGCTCGGCACCAAAGACCTGCCCCCCGAAAAGCTGAGTTCACAGCTTTCGGGCGAACTGCTGGAACGCTTCAACAGTTCACAGCGTGCTTACGACAGAGCACGTTTTTCAAAACACGGCGCGGATGAGGTCTCAGCGGAAACAGCGCGTAAATTCTTCGACGAAGCTGTGCGGTCATCAAAGGCACAGGGCGTATTCAAAAGCCTTTGCCGCAGAGCGAGGGGCTTGTACTAAGATACCTATACGGTCGTGTATCGCTATAAACGATAATTTATCCTGCGTACTGTGAAGCCTACTGGGGCAAATCTCTTTGAATAAAAGCTGTCCCCAAGCCCCTCTCTGAAACTTCTTTTTCTTTTGGGCGGGGGCAGAC
>NZ_CAMHRZ010000011.1 GCF_946187255.1 uncultured Ruminococcus sp. | reverse complement strand
TGATGGCGATGACGAGACAGAAAAGAACAAGCGCAGGCAAGTTGTGCTGACGGCGCAGGCGAACCTGTTCATGCTGCCCGATGGCAAGAACTGGAAGATAGCTTCCATGAGTTCGGATGAATATGAAATAGACGTAGTGGATCCCGATGAAGAGGGAGGTGAGTCTGATGGATGACAAAAGGAACGTTGTTCTCAGCATCAAAGGGCTCAACAAAACTCTTGGCAAGAAGCAGATACTCCACAGCATAGATATGGAATGCTATGAGGGCGAAGTCTTCGGCTTTCTGGGACCCAACGGTGCGGGCAAGACTACCACGATAAAGGTAGTCGTAGGTCTGCTGATGCCCGACGAAGGCGAGATAACCGTTTGCGGGCACGATATCACCAAGGACTTTGAGGGCGCGATGGCAAATGTGGGCGGCATCGTCGAGAACCCCGAGATGTACAAGTATATGACGGGACGCGAAAACCTGAAACAGTATGCAAGGATGAGAGGACTGGACTTTTCGGAGATAGACAAAGCGGTGGAGATGGTAAAGCTTTCCAACCGCATCGATGAAAAGGTGTCAAGATATTCGCTGGGTATGCGCCAGAGACTTGGTGTTGCGCAGGCACTCATGCACAAGCCCAGACTGCTGATACTGGACGAACCCACCAACGGTCTCGACCCTCAGGGAATAAAGGAACTGCGTGACATAGTCAAGCATATAGCCCATGAGAACGGCGTGTGTGCGGTGGTATCATCTCACCTGATGAGCGAGATGCAGCTGATGTGCGACCGTGTGGGCATCATATCGGGCGGCTCCATGATAGGCACCTACACTATGGATGAGATAGCGGCGACCAATCACGGCGGCTTTGCGGAATACGTCATTGAGACTGACAATGCGGCGGATGCAGCAGCTTTCCTGGGCGGCGGAGATGCGATCTCGGCGGACGGTGCGATGCTGCACCTCAACCTCAACGGTGCAACTGCAAAACAGGATATCGCACTGACTATAAAAAATCTGGTAAACAAAGGCTTCAACATCTATTCCGTGAACCTGAGATCGGGAAGCAGTCTGGAGGATGCATTTATTGAACTGACGGGCAAGGAAGGAGATGGACAGATTGAGTAGCTTTATGAACCTCATGAAGAATGAGTATATCAAGATATACAAAAAGACATCAACGAGGATATTGCTGGTGATCTTTCTGGCGGTTTGTATATGCTTTGCGCCGCTGATGAAGCTGATAAACGTACTGGCGATAAAGGAACTGGGTCTGGATTACGATACGGCGGCGATGCATGCGGAGGAGATAGAGGATCAGAAGAAAACGCTGGAAAAAGCGGCGGATGACAGTGATGACCCTCAGCTTATCGCAGCAAAGCTGGAGATGTGCGATGCGGTGGATACCGAAAGCGAATGGCAGTTCAGGGCTTTGGTGAAGGCGATGGCTTCGCAGGAAAAGCAGGAAGTCCAGATGCTGACGATGTTCTGCACACTGGATGACTGGAGGGGCTTTTGCAGCTATTCTGCGGATAATGCCTATTCTGAGGGCGAAAAGTGGTCTTATGAGTACAAGCTGAAACATGATATCGGCTACGGTGAGGAATACGAAAAGCAGAACGCAATCATCGACAGTGTTGCTGCCGCAATGAACGGTGAAACGGAGACGGGTCTCGGCGGCAGCGGTCTTTCCGATACGGATATGGTAGCCATCGGCAAGTATCAGCTGGAAAACGAGATATACGACAACACTTCCACAAAGGGCGGCTCACTGTTAAATATTGCCATAGATACAGATCTTGGATTCTGGGACGTTTTCCTGAAATCGCCTTTCATAGTAACTCTGATAGGCGTAGTCATGGTGGTGCTGGCAGGCAGCACAGTGGCAGGCGAGTTCAGTCAGGGAACCATAAAGTTCCTGCTGATAAATCCCGTTACTCGCGGAAAGATACTGACAGCGAAGTATCTGACGGTGCTCAGTATGGGCATACTGATGATAATAACGCTGATGGTGGTGAACATCCCGATGATAGGTATATGCTTCGGATTTGACGGATTTTCCGCACCCTATCTAGCGGTAAAGGATGGCGAAGTCATCAAACAGAGCAGTTTTGTATACCTGTTCAAGCTGTATATGCTGGCAAGCGTTGAGATAATCGTGACCACCACACTTTCGTTCATGATATCCTCTCTGCTGAGAAGCACAGCGCTGGCGATAGTATCGGGCTTTGTAGTGCGCTCCATAGGTCCAAGCATAGTATCCATAATGGGTATGCTGAAACTGGATTGGGGCAGATACTTCATATTTGCGAACACTGACGTGCTCGCCATATCCAACGGTGAGTCAACGTTCCCGCAGCATACTGTGGGCTTTGCGCTGGGCGTGGTAGCTGTACACCTTGTGGTGTTCCTCCTGACAGCATGGGACGGCTTTACGAGAAGGTCGGTATAGATCATCATTATCGCGACCTATATCGCATGGAATAAAATAACAATCAGGGCGGGAAGCACCATGACTTCCCGCCCTGTTATCATATATTGAATTGGCTTGATTAGTACATACCGCCCATTCCACCTGCGCCTGCTGCGGCTGCTGCCATAGCTGCGTCTGCTGCGGGATCCTTCTTGTCTGCTACAAGGCTCTCGGTGGTCAGTACCATTGCTGCTACCGATGCTGCGTTCTGCAGTGCGGAACGTGTTACCTTGGTAGGATCAACGATACCTGCGGGAATCATATCAACATAGTCCTCGTTGTAAGCATCGAAGCCGTAGCCTACCTTTCTGGAGCGCATGATCTTGTCAACGATAACGCTGCCCTCAAGACCTGCGTTTGCAGCGATCTGACGTACAGGCTCTTCCAGTGCCTTCAGAACGATATCGGCACCTGTCTTCTCATCGCCCGACAGCTTGTCGCAAACCTTCTTTACTGCGGGGATAGCGTTCAGCAGAGCAGTACCGCCGCCTGCAACGATGCCTTCCTCAACAGCTGCCTTGGTAGCTGCAAGAGCGTCTTCTATACGCATCTTCTTTTCCTTCATCTCGATCTCGGTAGCTGCGCCCACCTTGATAACTGCAACACCGCCGGACAGCTTAGCCAGTCTCTCCTGGAGCTTCTCTCTGTCGAAATCGGAAGTAGTGGTCTCGATCTGACCCTTAATCTGGTGGATACGAGCCTGGATAGCTTCGCTCTCGCCTGCACCGCCAACGATGATGGTGTTCTCCTTCTGAACAACGATCTGTCTTGCGGAACCCAGCTGCTCAAGAGTAGCCTCGCTCAGCTCCATGCCCAGCTCGGTGGATATAACTTCGCCGCCTGTGAGGATAGCGATATCCTGGAGCATTTCCTTTCTTCTGTCGCCAAAGCCGGGAGCCTTTACAGCAACACAGGTGAAGATGCCTCTCAGCTTGTTGAGTATCAGAGAGCTCAGTGCTTCGCCCTCAACGTCCTCAGCGATTATCAGCAACTTCTTGCCCATCTTTACGATCTGCTCCAGCAGAGGGAGTATATCCTGCATATTGCCTATCTTCTTGTCGGTGATGAGTACCAGTGCATCGTCAAGAACAGCTTCCATCTTGTCGGTATCTGTTACCATGTAGGGGCTGAGGTATCCTCTGTCGAACTGCATACCCTCAACTACCTCGCTGTATGTCTCAGCGGTCTTGGACTCCTCGAGAGTGATAACGCCGTCGGAAGTAACCTTCTCCATAGCCTCGGCTATCAGCTGACCGATGGTATCATCAGCAGCGGAAACAGCGCCTACTCTTGCGATATCCTTGCTGCCCTCTATCTTCTTGGAGTTGCCGATGATAGCTTCAACAGCAGTGTCAACAGCCTTGGACATACCCTTTTTCAGTATCATGGGGTTAGCGCCCGCAGCGATGTTCTTCATGCCTTCGCGAACCAGTGCCTGTGCCAGCAGGGTAGCGGTGGTGGTACCGTCGCCCGCAGCGTCGTTGGTCTTGGTTGCAACTTCCTTTACCAGCTGTGCGCCCATATTCTCAAAAGCGTCATCCAGCTCGATTTCCTTAGCTATGGTAACACCGTCGTTGGTGATGAGGGGAGCGCCGTACTTCTTATCGAGAACAACGTTCCTGCCCTTAGGTCCCAGTGTTATCTTGACTGTATCAGCAAGCTGGTCGATACCTGCCTGCAGTGCTTTTCTGGCTTCCTCGCCGTAGATTATCTGCTTTGCCATTGTTAAAACCTCACTTTTCTAATTCATGATCCAGTATCCATGATCCGTAATTGACGGCAGAAGAATGAACTTCCTGCCGTTACGAATAAATGACATGAAATATGGTAATATATATCTGACTATTGAAGAAAACTAATGCGCCTGCTGTGTTTATTCAACTACTGCAAGAACGTCTTCCATTTTAAGTATAGTATATTCCTTGCCGTCAACCTTTACATCGGTGCCGCTGTACTTGCTTACCAGTACCTTGTCGCCGACCTTGACGTTCATCTCCACGTCCTTCTTGCCGGGACCTACTGCTACTACCTCAGCGATCTGGGGCTTTTCCTTTGCGGAACCTGCAAGTATGATGCCGCTGGAGGTGGTCTCCTCAGCTTCGGTCATCTTTATAACGACTCTGTCCATAAGTGGTTTGATATTCATTATTGTTTCCTCCTTGTATTGATAATCGATCATTGATTTTAGCACTCTTACTATCCGAGTGCTAAGTATATTGTACCACGATTTTTATAAATTGCAATACATACTTATGATTTTTGTAGAATTGCACAAATCTTTGATTTATGAGGACTTGATTTTGTTGGTAAACGTGTATTTAATTATGTCGAATTATATGCTATACTATTAATTAAGAATAATATTAGATGGAGACTGAAAGTGCTGCATCTGTGCGGCTGACGGTCTTCTTGAAGTATGATAAGCAAGCTCATTCGGAACGAAAGGGATGACCTTTCTGCGATCACTCAGCTGTGCTCTTTATATCAAATATGCGGGGCATTGTTGAAATAGTCGGGTGTGTTGACTAAAAGGTTAAAAATTAAAGATTTGTTTAAAAAATAGACACACATTCTGTTTGTAAATTTGTTATAATACAAGTATCAATTTAATGTTATTTTAATTTGCCGTCATTAATTTGCCGGCATCAGATCAAGCGCTGCAGTCCGGGTCGTGGCTGAGCCGATGAAAGGAAGATGAATATGTCACTGGGAAGAGTCTTGGTAGTTGATGATGATAAGAATATCTGTGAGCTGCTGCGCCTTTATCTTGAAAAGGACGGATACGGCGTTATCCTGGCTCACGACGGTGAAGAAGCTGTTGTAAAGTTCAATGCGCTGAAGCCCGATATCATACTGCTTGATATCATGCTGCCCGGCATTGACGGTTGGCAGGTATGCCGTGAGATAAGAAAGAAGTCTAACGTACCGATAATCATGATCACCGCAAAGGTGGAGACTTTTGACAAGGTACTGGGTCTTGAACTCGGTGCTGACGATTATATCGTCAAGCCCTTCGATACGAAGGAGGTTATCGCCAGGATCAAGGCGGTATACAGACGTGTTGGTCAGTCCTCCGCAGAGAGTGAGATCAAGGAAGTCAAGTATGACAAGCTGTCTGTAAATATGACAAGGTATGAACTCAGAGTTGACGGTAAGGTGCTGGATACTCCCCCGAAGGAGCTGGAGCTGCTGTTCCATCTGGCTTCAAATCCCAACAGAGTTTACACAAGAGATCAGCTGCTGGACGAGGTATGGGGCTTTGAATACTACGGTGATTCAAGAACTATCGACGTTCATGTAAAGAGGCTTCGTGAAAAGCTCGAAGGCGTTTCGGACAAGTGGGCGCTCAAGACCGTTTGGGGCGTAGGCTACAAGTTTGAAGTCGCAGAAAACAATGAATAACGGCAAAAGTATATTTACAAGGTACTTTGCGATTTGTTCAGCAGTAATACTGATAAGCTTTTGTTGCTTAGGAACAGTATTACTGCTTGTTTCTTCCAGGTACTTTCTTGATGGAAAAAGGAGCCTTATGCTGAAAGACGCCAAGGCTCTTGCTTCATATACAGAGGGAAAAATGCGTGATGAGCCCGATAACTGGCGCGAAGATGTTCGTGCCGAACTGAAGACTTATTCCATCAGCAGCAACGCCGATTATATGATATGCAGTGATGACGGCTTTGTTGTGGCTGTCACGGGCGGCGAAGTCGGTGATGTCAGTGAGGAGCTTCTCAAAAAGTTCGACGAAGGTGAAACGTATATGTACGATGATCTGGGCGGCGCACTGAACGAGACTTGTCATATAACAGGCGTTTCCTTTACGGCAAACGGTCCTAAATACTATGTGCTGGCGTATTCGCAGAAATCCGAACAGGATAACTATACCAAGAATATCATGGAGATATTCCTGGTATCAGCGATAGCTGTGCTGCTGGTCGTGATGTTCCTGGTATATTTTGCTACTCTTAAGCTGACCGCACCTATCACAGAGGTGGCGGAGATAGCTAAAAAACTCGGTAACGGCGACTTTTCCGTCACGCTGCCCGAGTATTCCACAAAGGAGTTCAATCAGCTCTCCATCGCATTCAACGAAATGGCGGCGAACCTGAAAAGCTATGATACTATGCGTAACAGCTTTCTTGCCAACGTTTCACATGAGCTGAGAACGCCCATGACTTCCATCGGCGGGTTCGTTGACGGTATCCTCGACGGGACGATACCCAAATCACAGCACATGTATTATATGAGGATAATATCCTCTGAGGTGGCAAGACTTACACGTCTGGTCAAGAGTATGCTGAACCTTGCAAAAATAGAAGCGGGCGAGCTTGAACCCAATAAGACCAATTTCCCCGTTACCGAACCGATACTGGACACACTGCTGACCTTTGAGCCGAAGATCAACGAGAAGAAGATCGATATTCGCGGGCTGGAAGTGGAGCGCGTAACTATATTTGCCGATATCGACCTGATACATCAGGTGATGTACAACCTCATCGAGAATGCCATAAAGTTCGTGGATGAGGGCGGATATATCGAGTTTGCTTTCAAGGACGAAGGCGATCAGGTGGCGGTATCCATCCGCAACAGCGGTGAGGGGCTTTCGGAGGACGAGATGCCTCTGGTGTTCGACAGATTTTACAAGACCGACAAATCTCGCGGCATCCATGCGCAGGGTCTTGGACTTGGACTTAATATCGCCCGTTCGATAATCGAGATACACGGCGGCAAGATAATGGTCAAAAGCCTTAAAGGCGAGTATACCGAGTTTACATTCACTATACCCAAAACGGGGAATAGCGAGGAATGATATATTAAACGACATTGAGATTGCTGCTTTGCAAGCTTCGCAAAAGCATATATCGCACTTTTACTCGTTCGCAAAGTGCAATTTCTGATGTCGTTTACTATAACTGTAAGGCGGGGACTGCTGTCTCCGCCTTGTTTATAATATCCGTTCAGCGGGTATTTGTTAAAAAGAGGTGATTACTGTGGATACGAACGAAAAGTTCGGCGGTGAGACTGCCGAAAGCGTGATAAAAGAGGACGGCTTTGAAAGCACCGGCGAAAGTGTCTTCAATGAGGACGACAATGTCTTCACCATGCCCGAAGGTTCGGTGGAGGAGGACGAGATCGTTGACAGGGATTTCTGGAGGGGACTGACACTGCCCGAAGTATACGACAGCCCGCGTGAAAAGACCTCCGCAAAAAGGGTGATACTCAATCTGGTGCTGGCACTGGTGTTCACGGGGGTAGGCTTCGGCATAGCCTGCGTAAGTGCGAGAGGACGCGGAGTGGTATCAAATCTGGTGACGGGCGGCAAGCACATGACCTTCAATGTGGAGGTGGAGGATCGCCCCGAAACTGACGACGATCTTAAAGATGCCAGCGGACGTTATACCGCTGAGGGCATAGCACAGGTGTGCGGTCCGTCGGTGGTGTCGCTGGATATATTCTCCGAAGCATCGGAGTTCCTGCCCACAGGAAAGGGCAGCGGCATAGTCATAAGCAGTGACGGCTACATAGTATCTAATGCCCACGTTGTGGATAAGGCGACCAACGGGCTCAAAGTGGTGCTCAACGACGGCAGGGAGTATTCCGCTGCAGTGATAGGCTCCGACCCGCAGACGGATATCGCAGTGATAAAGAGACCCGCAGTAGACCTGCAGCCTGCTGTGTTCGGCAATTCCGATCAGGTGAAACTGGGTGAGGATGTGGTGTGCATCGGTACGCCCGCAGGCTACAGGCACTCGATAACAAAGGGAATAGTATCGGGCACTGACAGAAAGGTGATGCCCGAGAATTCTACGGCATCAGTGCAGTGCTTACAGGTGGATGCGGCGATAAATCCCGGAAATTCGGGCGGCGCAATGTTCAATATGTGGGGACAGGTGATAGGTATAACCTCGTCTAAGCTGGCATCGGTGGACTATGAGGGCATAGGCTTCGCCATCACCACCAATCAGGCGAAGTCCATAATCGAAGACCTTATGGAACACGGTGCTGTCAAGGGCAAAGCCAGGATGGGCATAGTATTCGTGCAGATATCCGAAGCTACCGCAGAGCTGACGAATTCAAAGGCGGGACTCATCGTGCAGAGTATCGCTTCCGACTGCGATGTTGCCAACACCGACCTGCGTCCCAATGATATCATCACCGAGATAAACGGTGTGAACGTCAATGAGATAAAGGATATTCCCGCCCATGTTCAGGCGATGCGGCCGGGTGACGATATAACGCTGCATATCTACAGAAAGACTGATACCATCGAAAAGGAATTTGATATCACTTTCAAGCTGATGAGCGACAGAGACACGCTGGCTGAGTACGATAAATGATAAAGTGGATGACTTGCTGAGGGGGACCTTTCCGAAGAATGGTCTTCCTCAGACTTTTTTAAATAAGTCATGCGTGTGTAAAAAAATCGCTATTGACTTTTTGGTTCCTTTAGTGTATAATATAATAGTCTTTTTATATCAACAACAGGTCTACATACTGTAAAATACAAAGGTGGCTAGATAATGGGATTACTTGACAAAATTTTTGGCAATTACTCCAAAAAGGAGCTTGCCAAGATCGAACCTATCAAAAACAAGGTTCTCGAACTTGAAGAAAAATATTCGGCTATGTCCGATACCGAGCTCGGTGAACAGACCGCTGTGCTCAGAGGGATGCTCGATGAAGATTCCTCCAACCTCGATGAAGTACTGCCCGATGCTCTCGCTGTGTGCCGTGAGGCTGCATGGAGAGTTCTCGGCAAAAAGCCTTACCCTGTCCAGATAATCGGTGCTATCGTTCTCCATCAGGGACGTATCGCAGAGATGAAGACAGGTGAAGGTAAGACACTGGTGGCTTGTCTTGCGGCTTATTCCAACTCCCTGACAGGCAAGGGCGTTCATGTTGTTACCGTAAACGACTACCTGGCAAAATTCCAGTCGGAGGAAATGGGCAAGGTATTCAACTTCCTGAATACATCCATCGGCTGCGTGCTGACGGGTATGGACAAGGCTGCCAAGAGAGTGGCTTACAACTCCGATATCACCTACGGTACCAATACCGAACTGGGCTTCGATTACCTGCGTGATAATATGGTAATATACAAGAAGGACAAGGTGCAGAGAGAGCACGCATTCGCTATCGTGGACGAGGTAGACTCGATACTGATAGACGAAGCGAGAACACCTCTGATCATATCGGGTCAGGGCGATAAGTCCACAGAGCTGTATAATCTTGCGGACAAGTTCGCAAAGACCCTGAAGCCCGTCACCGTTATCGAGATGGATGACAAGGCGGATAACGACCTGCTGGACGGCGACTACATCATAGACGAGAAGGCTAAGACTGCCACCATCACCAAGAGCGGTGTAAAGAAGGCAGAGAAGGCGTTCAATATAGAGAACCTGATGGATGCGGAGAATATGACTCTCGCGCACCATATCAACCAGGCTATCAAGGCTAACGGCGTTATGAAGGAAGGCGTTGACTACATCGTCCGCGACGGTGAGGTACTCATCGTTGACGAATTCACGGGACGTGTTATGGACGGCAGACGCTTCAATGACGGTCTGCATCAGGCTATCGAGGCTAAGGAAGGCGTTGAGGTCAAGAGAGAGTCCAAGACTATCGCCACCATAACCTATCAGAACTATTTCAGACTCTATCAGAAGCTGTCGGGTATGACAGGTACCGCTCTGACTGAGGAAGACGAGTTCAGAGAGATATACAAGCTGGACGTTATCGAGATACCGACCAACAAGCCTGTAATAAGAAAGGATCACCCCGACGTTGTATACAAGACCGAAGCGGGCAAGTTCGATGCTGTTATAGATCAGATCGTTGAGTGCCACGAAAAGGGTCAGCCCGTACTGGTAGGTACTGTATCCATCGAGAAGTCGGAGCACCTTTCCAAGCTGCTGAAGAAGAAGGGCGTAAAGCACGAGGTACTGAACGCAAAGTATCATGACAAGGAAGCTATGATAGTTGCGCAGGCAGGTAAGTTCGGCGCTGTTACCATCGCCACCAACATGGCAGGTAGAGGTACCGATATAACCCTCGGCGGTAACGCTGAGTATCTGTCTCTTGCCGCTCTGCAGAAGGAAGGCTATACCGAAGAGCAGGCTGTTGAGGCTGCAAGCTATTCCAACACTCAGGATGAGGAGATCCTCGCTGCAAGAAAGAAGTACAGAGAGCTTTACAAGAAGTTTGATGCTGAGGTAAAGGAAAAGGCTGAAAAGGTAAGAGAAGCAGGCGGTCTTTACATCATCGGTACAGAGAGACATGAGTCCAGACGTATCGACAACCAGCTGAGAGGACGTTCGGGTCGTCAGGGCGATCCCGGCGAGAGCACATTCTTCCTTTCACTGGAGGACGACCTGATGCGTATATTCGGCGGCGACCGTATCACAGGCATGATGGATACGCTGAACGTTGACGAGCATACTCCCATACAGTCCAAGATGCTGACCAGCGTTATCGAGTCCTCCCAGAAGAAGATCGAGGGCAGGAACTTCAATATAAGAAAGAACGTCCTCAACTACGACGACGTTATGAATACACAGCGTGAGATCATCTACAGCCAGAGACAGATGGTGCTGGACGGCGAAGATCTGCATGAGTATATCGAGCACATGATCAAGGACTTCATCGACGACTCGATGAATATGTACATACAGGGCGATATCGCTGATGACTGGAACCTGGTAGGTCTCAAAGAGAGACTGAACGGTCTGTTCACCACTGAGGATGACTTCAACTATACTCCCGAAGAGCTGGATGAAGTTACCCGTGAGGATATCGCTAAGGTGCTGGAGGAAAGAGCCGAGAAGCTCTACGAAGCAAGAACTGCCGAACTGGGCGATGAGCTGATGCACGAGATCGAGAGAGTTTGTCTGCTGAAGGTAGTTGATACCAAGTGGATGGATCATATCGACGATATGGAAGAGCTGAAGAAGGGTATCACCCTGAGAAGCTACGGTCAGAAGAACCCCGTTGTCGAGTACCGTATGGAAGGTATGGATATGTTCGATGCAATGATCGAGTCTATCCGTGAGGATACCGTAAGGATGCTGTTCACCATCAGGGTAAGACAGCAGGCTCCCCAGAGGCAGGAAGTTCTCAAGCCTATGGAGCATCACAACATGACTGTCCGCAACAAGAACAAGGTGGGCAGGAACGATCCCTGTCCCTGCGGAAGCGGCAAGAAGTACAAGGACTGCTGCGGTGCGGACAAATAGTATAACAGTATAATAACGATCGACAGGGCGGCGAAAAGACCGTCCTGTTTTCGGATACGGAGGGCGAATGATATGGCAACAGCATTCAGAGGGGCGGATATACTTCTGCCTAAGGATACGGATATGAACAAGTGGGCGGTAGTCGCCTGTGACCAGTATACTTCGGAACCGGAATACTGGGACAGGGTGGAGAAGTATGTGGGCGATGCGGACAGCGCATACAAGCTGATACTTCCCGAAGTATACCTGGAACAGCCCGGCGTGGATTACCGCATAGACAAGATACACCGCACGATGGACGAATACCTTGCAAAGGATACTTTCACCGAGTACAAGAATGCTATGATATATATCGAGCGCGTACAGTCGGACGGCAGAGTGAGAGCAGGTCTTGTGGGGGCTATCGATCTGGAGGAGTATGAGTACTACAAGGGCTCGGAGTCGCAGGTGAGGGCGACAGAGGCAACGGTCATCGAGCGCATACCTCCCCGCATAAAGATACGCAAGGGCGCTAAGATAGAGCTGCCCCATATCATGATACTGATAGACGACGCAAAGAAGCGTATAATAGAGCCGCTGGCGGAGCATAAGGATGAGTTCACGAAGCTGTATGACTTCGATCTCATGGAGGGCGGCGGACATATCACAGGCTGGCTGCTGGACAAGGAGACCGAGGAGATAGTTGTGAGCCATCTGGAGCAGTTCTCGACTCAGGAGTCCTTTGCGAGAAGATACGGACTGGAGGGCAGACAGCCCCTGACCTACGCGATGGGTGACGGCAACCATTCTCTGGCAACGGCAAAGGAATTTTACGAGACACTGAAACGTGAAGACCCTTCCGCAGACCTTTCGGGACATCCTGCAAGGTATGCACTGGTGGAGCTGGTAAATCTCCACTCGCCCGCACTGGAATTTGAAGCCATCCACCGCATAGTAACTGAGGTGGACGAGCAGGCGCTTATCGATGCTATGACCGAAAAGCTGGCACTTTCCGATGAGGAGAGCGAGCAGGGCTTTGTTATCGTCAACAACGGCGAGGAAAAGAAGGTGTATGTACACGCACCGTCTTCCAAGCTGACGGTGGGTTCTCTCCAGAACTTCCTTGACGAATACACCAGAGACAACGGCGGAAAGACCGACTATATTCACGGTGCCGATGTTGTAAGGGAGCTTTCGGCAAAGAAGAATTCCATCGGCTTCCTGCTGCCTGATATGGGCAAAAACGAGCTTTTCCCCACAGTTATCGAGGACGGCGCACTTCCCAGAAAGACATTCTCTATGGGCCACGCGGCGGACAAGAGGTTCTATGTGGAAGCGAGAAGGATAATCAAGTAATTTCATTACGGTATAAAAACAGCGGCGAGCATATCATCATGCTTGCCGCTTTCTTTTGTGTCAGATCATGCCGTACTTTTCTTTCAGCTTGAGTATCCTCATGACGCTTTCGTCTATCCTGCTTTCTGCGATATCTCCCGATCTTACCGCATCGGTGACACCCTTGAACGCCGCATCCAGATCATCGGGCATCAGTATGATATCAGCGCCCGCCTTGATGGAAAGCACAGCGGCTTCCGATGGTGAGTAGAGGTCGGTGATGGTGTTCATCTGCTGAGAGTCGGTCACGACTACGCCGTTAAAGCCAAGTTCTCCGCGCAGTATCTCTGTGATGACCTTGTTTGACAAGTCGGAGGGAAGTCCGTCGCCAACGCCTGTCATCTGCTGGTGTCCCACCATAACCAGGTCTGCGCCCGCGTCTATGCCTCGTTTGAAAGGCACGAATTCCTCTTCCCGCAGCTGTTCCAGCGAACGGTCTATGATTATCTGCGTATCCTCGTGAGAGTTGCCGCTTTCGGCACCAAGACCGGGAAAGTGCTTCAAGGTACAGGGAATACCCGCATCGTGGAAGCCTGCGATCTCTTTTTCCACCATTCCTGCCACCACATAGGGGTCACTGCTGAAACAGCGGTCTGCCAGTTCGTTTTCTTCGCAGAGGTCAACGTCAGCAACGGGCGCAAAATCCAGGTTGAAACCCAGCCCTTTGATATCGGTGCCTATTGTCTTGCCGATGTTGTAGGCTTCTTCCGTGTCGCCCTTATCGCCGTAGTACATCATGCCCTCAAAAGCGGTAGTACCAAGAGTATCGGCGCATCTTGCCACCATTCCGCCTTCCTCATCCACCGCCAGCAGCATACCCATGCCGCTCCTTGCCTTTGCGTACTGCTGAACTGTGGTCAGCATCTCGGTGGTCTGTTCCTTTGTTTCCAAATTCTGGGCGAAGTATATAAGCCCGCCCACAGGCTTTTCTTCAATGCTTGACTTTGTGGCATCTCCCGCCTGCGTCACCTGCCCGAAACCTGTGAGCGCTTCGGGGGTCACAACGAACAGCTGGTACACCTTTTCTTCCACAGTCATGCCCGCCAGCAGTTCTTCGGGGGATTTTTTCTCCGCCGCAGCTTCGGGTGAAGCGGCTTCCGTCTGCACCTGTGCTTCGGTGTCCGCTGTCTGTGCGGCTGATGTATCGCTGTTCCCGCCCGTGTTCCCGCAGGAAGAAAGTGCAGCTGCCATTACAGCCACTATGCATATATTCATTATCCTTGATCTCATTGTAATCAACTCCCGCTGTGATATAGTCAGTAACAAACACTGATAATGATCCCTTTTTTCTTATCGGCTGTCATGTCATAAAATTTTTTCAGCCCCATAAAGCATTCTTTCAGTGATCTTTGAAGTTCTTCTTTGTCCTCATCCTGCCAGCCGTTGGGATATATCCCGTTCTGCTCAAATTTTTCAGGCTGAAAGCCCTCAATGAGAGCATCTATATCGATGCCGTTCAGGGCTTCCGCTATCGCGCTGACTCTTTCTCGGCGCACATAAGCAAAAGTTTCATCCTCGTCCTCAATGATCTTTGCTGTCCCGACAATGGCTTCACTGATGGGGTCGCCCTCTGTCGGTTCACAGGCTGAAACACCTGTCAGCAGAAAATGCAAGCCGTCCCACAGCTTGTCAATATCTATGACCTCATCGGGATCATCCTGCGTTTCTTCGAGGACAGCATCTATTTCGCCGTAGATATCATCCTCATCTTTGCTAAGCAGCTGCCCGATCTTTGGATCGTCGATCATCTGATAAGAAGCGATCATTCCCATAATAATATCTCCTTTAGTATAATCCCGTCTGATCGGACTGACGATACAAACGAGAAGGGATAAATAGATTATATCACATATCCCCTCGAAATTCAAGCGGTGGGGGAACAGGAATAATTATCGGGGAGCACATCATCTCTGCAAATTTGTGCAAAATGTTCATCTTTCAATAAATTTAAACCGAGCATAGTATTAATTCTTGACAAGAATGCCGAATTGTGTTATAATAATATCGAAAATGCAGTTTTTTATGTCTATTTTATTACACCGCATTAAACCGTAAAACTGC
Organism: uncultured Ruminococcus sp.; assembly: GCF_946187255.1. GTDB lineage: Bacteria > Bacillota > Clostridia > Oscillospirales > Ruminococcaceae > Hominimerdicola. The sequence goes on along the minus strand of NZ_CAMHRZ010000011.1, from coordinate 11,984 downwards.
ATACCGCGATCTTCGTGTGTTTTCGGCGGTTATACGGTCATCTGCATCAATAATTATTTGAGGAGTGTATCTCATGGCTGTTTTGAAAAAAGGTCAATCGTTAAGAAGTATGAACGGCGGCACCATCGTGGTCGAAACGCTGCTGGGCGAGGGCGGACAGGGCTATGTATATAAAGTTGATTACAACGGCAAGCCTATGGCGCTGAAATGGTACAAGGCTGACGAACTGAAAGATTCGCTCAACTGGTTCTATAACAATCTGAAAAACAACATCAGCAAGGGCAGCCCCAATTCGGATTTTCTGTGGCCTGTTGACCTCACCGAATGGGTGGACGGCACTTTCGGATACATCATGCCGCTGAGACCTCAGGGGTATGAGGAATTCCCCGCGTTCCTTATGGCGCAGGTGGAATTTGAGAAGTTCAGCTGCATGGTGGATGCGGCACTGAATATCGTCATGGGCTTCAAGATACTCCACAATCGCGGCTATACCTATCAGGACTTAAACGACGGCAACTTCTTTATAGATCCGAAAAACGGCAAGGTGCTGATATGCGATAACGACAACGTTGCGGAATCGGGCGAGAATTCGGGTATCGTGGGCAAAGCGAGATATATGGCACCGCTGGTCGTTGTGGGAAAGAAGATGCCCGACAAGATCACCGACAGATTTTCTATGGCAGTGGTACTCTTCATGCTGTTCATGAGGAACCACCCGCTGGAGGGCAAGGCGGTGCAGAAAAAGGTAATACTCACCGAGAATTACCAGAAGAAATACTACGGTGAGAACCCCGTGTTCATCGCAGACCCCACCAACGATACAAACGGCCCCACAATGGCAGCCAACAGGAATTTCCTGATAAGATGGCCGCTGATGTCAAAGGATATACGCGACCTGTTCATTGCCGCATTCAGTAAGGATGCGATGGCTGAAAAAGCTTCATCCCCCATTGAGATGGTATGGTGCAGAAAGCTGTTACAGTACAAGAGCGACCTGATATACTGTCCTCACTGCGGCAAACAGATAGTATTCGATCACGACAAGCCCGTATGCATGAAGTGCAAGCAGCCGCTGAACATATCAGCTTACCTGAGTGTGGGACATTATATGATACCCGCCGTAAAGGGCAGCACCCTGTGTATGGAGCATCTTATAGATTTTGACGACGAGCGCTATGATCCCACTATCATCGGTGAGATAATATGTGCCAAGAACGACAGCTCCGCCATAGGGCTCAAAAACCTGAGCGACGGCGTATGGCAGTACCAGAAGGGCGGAGAGTACGTCAAGGTCGGCAAAGGCGAGGTAATACACCTCATTAAGGGCAGAAAGATAAAGATCGGCAGTCATTATGTCGAGGTAGTATAGTAAACGACATCAGAAATTGCACTTTGAGAACGAGTAAAAGTTCGATATATGCTTTTGCGAAGTCCGCATAGCAGCAATTGGGGCGGCGTTTACTATATGATATACCGAAAGAGAATAATACCAAAGGAGTGTTAAATTATGGCAAATGAAATGATGGATCTGCTGGACACTACAGAGGATGTCGGCGGCATCCCCAGAAGAACTCTGACTATCTTCTTTATGATCGATGTATCGGGAAGTATGTACGGTTCAAAGATAGGTGCGGTAAATTCCGCGATGGAAGAGGTGCTGGTTGACCTGCAGGACGTTGAGGGCGCTGATGCGGAGATCAAGATGGCTGTGCTGACCTTCTCGGACGGCTGCTACTGGATGACTCCTCAGCCCGTAAACCTGGATGCCAACTGGTCGGAACTGAAAGCTGAGGGTCTTACGGATTTCTATTCCGCCTGCAAGGAACTGAACGACAAGCTGTCGGTATCTCACGGCTTCATGGATTCCGCCAGCGGATGCTATGCGCCTGTACTCTTCCTTATCACCGACGGTTATCCCACAGATGATACCGACAACGGTGACAACGGCATAAATCTGCTTAAAAAGAACAACTGGTACAAGGCTGCCATAAGAGTGGCTATCGCCATCGGTGACGATGCCAACAAGTCGCTGTGCGAGAACTTCACCGGCAATCCCGAGACTGTTGTGGTGGCTCACAACTCGGTATTCCTGAAAAAGGTGATCAAGAAGATCGCTGTTACATCTTCACAGGTGGCAAGTTCCGGCAGATCGAGAACTGACAGTGAGACTACAGACCCCAACACCGTTGAATCTACGGTGGGCAACAAGCAGGTAGGTACTATAATCAAGGAAATTCCCGAAGATGACGACGACGATTTCGAGTGGTGATAAAATATGTTCAACTACAAGGCGTTTGATGTTAATTCCATAGGCTACAGCCATCTGCACAGCGAAAAGAAAAAGCCTATGCAGGATTGCTCTATCTCGCTGAACTCCTCCGACCATGCTGTCGCGCTTATCTCCGACGGACATGGCAGCGCACCTTATCTCCGAAGCGACCGCGGTTCAAAGCTGGCAGTCGAAACAGCGTCGCAGGTGCTGGAAAGCGTCTATATAAAATACAAGAGCTTTGACGGGATGAGCGAAGCACAGATCGGCGCCATCAAAAAAGAGATATCCGAACAGCTGGGTTCACAGTGGATAAAGGCTGTTACGGAGGACTATGAAAAGGATCCCATATCGGAGGCTGAACTGCTTTCCTTTAAGGATGACATACTTGCAAATCCCTCTGTGGATACGCAGAACCGCTGGAAAAGGTATTATACGGGCTATAAAAAGGGCACCTCCGTGCTGAAGGCTTACGGCTGCACGCTGATAGGTCTGCTGATATGCGAGGATTACTGTCTGGGCGTTCATGTGGGCGACGGCAAATGCGTGGCGGTCTATGAGGATGCTTCCTGCGACAAGCCCATTCCATGGGATGAAGCCTGTATCGCCAATATATGCACCTCCATGTGCGATGAGGAACTGAGATGCCGCGTGCAGATCTTCCCGAAAAGACCCATCGCCGCATTTGTTGCATCGGATGGTCTTGATGATACCTTCGGTGACGGCGGAAAGCTGGATAACTTCTACCGCAAGGTGTGCTATAATATCATACAGAAGGGCGAAAGTTATATCGAGGACCTGCAGGCGAGCCTGCCCATACTCAGTGAAAAGGGCAGCAAGGATGATATGTCCATAGCGGGCGTATACGACATGGAAAAACTGCGGGAAAGCGAACAGTTCATACTGGCACAGGTGGAGCTGGAAAACCTGTTTGAAAAGGTGAACAAGCTGAACAACGACCTGAACAATGTAAACTACCGTCTGAGCCTGAATGAGAAGAGCATGAAGCGTTCCCGCGAAGTACTGCGGGACAAGGAGAAGACTTCAAAGCAGCTGGCAGGCAGGTTCGGCGGGATGGCGCGTACCATATCGGGCATTGACCCCAATAAACTGAGGGAACAGACAGATCAGCGGATACAGGAGCTGACGGAGCGGATAGAAGCCTTCAGGAACGACCCGTATTCACGCGATGAGGTCAACAGGATGCTGAGACAGCGCAAGGAGCTTTACACCCAAAAAAACAAGCAGGACAGCCTGTTTGACAGCATAGGTGCCGCAGAGGACGAACGCGAGAGCGCCCAAAAGGATCTTGAGGTGCAGATAAAGGCATATAATCAGACCCTGGAGCAGATAACTGCCATAAAGAACGATATCAGGCAGGCAAAAGCCGATATCGAAAAGAAGCAGAGCGAGATCAAACAGATGAAGCGCGAGCGGGCGGCAAAGCTGGGCGAGCCCGACCCGTATCCCACCGAAGATACCATTGTTGTACCGCAGGACTGCGATGAGGATATTATCATCCTGCCAAGTGCCGAAGAGGTGCTGGAGGAGATAGACCGCACCGAAAATGGCGTGGTGCAGGAGGAAACGGATACCGCTGCAACTGTATCCGATAGTATCTCGGAGAATATCTCGGAGAACATATCGGAGAACGATATACCGCCTGTGGTGATACCGCAGGACATGGACTGTGACGGCGTATTTGCGGATAATGTCCCCATTGAAAAGGACAGGGTAGAGCTGGAATTTGAAGTGACCGATGACAGTGCGGAGGACACCGACGGCGCAGAGGACAGTGCAGGCGCGAGTGATGACAGCATACTGTCCTTTGAGGACGACACCTTCGAGCATACCATCTCTGAGCAAGAAGCGAAGAACTATGACATCGTCTGGCGCCCCATAATATCTGAGGATAAAAAAGCAGATGATAGTGTCTCTGCCGATGATGCCAAAGAAAACAAGCCGAATAAAAAGATCATCATCGAGGGCGATGACGACTGACAGGACTGACACAAGTATCCAGATACAGTATGCTCCGGATCAGCTGAAAGATCGGGGGCATACTGTGATAATATACGGTCATACCTTTACTGCAAAGCGTACAGTTCCCGCCGCAGGGCAAATGTGCGGTCTGGAATAAAGGTGATACATACTTTAAGGAAGTGTTTAAATGACGATACATGAACAGCTGAATATACTCAGTGAAAAATTCAACGAACTGTATCAGAAGATACAGGAACTCAGATCGAGAAAGAACGAGCTCGTAAAGAACAGCGAGCAGGAAATAATGGCGCAGGTGAACAGGAAGTTTGCACAGGAATCACAGGATTTCCAGGAAGCGCAGAAAATGATCGTTAACGAATACAAAAGGGCGGAGAAGTACACAAGGGTAAAGCCCGATGGCAGAGCGGAAGCCGTCAAGCCCGACCTGCAAAAGCTGCAGCAGCTGCATGATGAGGTGGATACTGCCAATACCAACCTCGACGATCCCGCCGCAGGCGAGATAATGCAGCTTCTGGGTCCTTACAAAAATTTCCTGCCCCGTTGGGTAGAAGACATCAAAACGCGCAGAAACGAGGAGATCATGGCATTAAAGGCGCAGAGCGGTCAGATGCACGCCGATATCGATGCCCGCATATCCGCCGCCGAACAGGAATGCAGGGATTATCTGCAAAGCGATGATGTGTCAAAGCTGGTGGGGATGTTCAACAAGATACATGAGAGATACGAGATCGATGAAGCGAGCCTTGAAAGATGGGCTCCTGCCGCAAAGCCGGTTAAGAATATGCAGCTGGGTTTCAGCAATTGCAGGATAATGGTTCCCTCATCTCTCGAACAGGCTGCCGATGATGTGTTCGGGGAGTACTATGACCCCAATGATAAGGCACTCAGCAGCCCTGTGGGATACACGATAAACAGCTATGAGGTCATAAACGCCGAGTATACACAGGCGGCTGAAAACAGGCTGCTGGACGGTATCAGAGCGCTGATATTCAACTATATGAGGTTCGTGCCGATAAATATGCTGAAAATATCGGTGTTCGATATGATAGGCTATGATGACAGTATACTTGGAGATATGTCGGTGCTGACAGGCATAAAGCACGGAGTTTTTGAGCCTGTGCCCGCCGATGCTGCGGGTATAGCCGATGCCGTCCTTGCACTGGAAGAATATTACAGCAAGGTGGAGAGCAAGATAGGCGATGCTACCGTGTATGAGTATAACGCAGGCTGTGACCCCCGTCTTGCCATACCGATAAGGGTGCTGATAATAAGAAAGGATATAAGCGGCGATGATGTGCCTGCATCCACCGAGCTTGAAAGAGTCATCGAAAAAGCCGAAAAACTGGGCATGACCGTTATCCGCCTGAACAGGAACAGCGACGGTGCGATGGATACTCCGCGTGCGGGTATGCTGGTACACCCCGAACCGATGATAATAGACATAATCAGCGACAATGACGGAAAGCTGTATTACTACAACGAGGACAAGCAGGACTGGATAGGTTTCAGGCTGCTTAGCTTCCCGCAGAGTGTGCCGAACAGCTTCATCGAAGCCGTAAAGCAGAGCTTTGTAAGGGAGAAGATAGGCACATCGCTGTTCAAGAGGTACAAGCCTTCCTGCCCTGTGCGTTCGGGTGAGCCTCACGGTGCGGTGAAGATACCTTTCGGCGTTGATGGTGAGGACGAGGCTGTATCATGCATCTTTGACGATGCTTCGCCGTCGGCATTCATCTCGGGTGCCGCAAAGACAGGAAAGACCGCACTGCTGAACACGCTGATATGCGGCATAACGGCAAATTATCATCCCGATGAAGCGGAGATATGGCTGATGGATGTGAGCATGAGCAGCGGTGCCATGTATGCGGAGCACAGACTGCCGCATATAAAGTATCTGCTTCTCGATAAGTCACCGAAGATATTCTTCGATATGCTGGACAGGCTGGACAGGACCATAAGGGAAAGGGAATATCTGTATTCGCAGAAGGGATATACTTCTTTCGGTGATGTTCCCGCAAATGTTTATCTGCCCGCTGTGTTCGTGATAATAGACGAGTTCCCGCAGATAGCGAGAGCGGTTAAGGCGGCTGAGGGGCAGAGCAATGATAAGGACTACTGCACAAAACTGCGCGGAATGCTGGTAAAGGCGGGCAGGATGGGCATAAGGTTCATATTCGCGGGCAGGACTTACAGCGAAGCCGCTGAGTGCTTTGGTGAAGCGGAAAAGTATATCAGTCAGAGGTTCGTGCTGAGCGACAACGAAGCTGATATGCAGGCTGCGCTGATGCTAACGGCTGCGGATATGACCGACGAGGTTCGCAGTTTTATCACAGCGCCAAAACAGTTTGAGTGCCTTTACAGATACGACAGCAATGGTTCTGCCTGCGTGAAGCGTGCCGACAAGATGTTCGCGCCGATGCAGGAGATGACAGGTCTGTTTGACATGATAAACAGCCGTTTTATATGCAAGTCGGGATATGAGCCCTCCGCACAGGAGTGCTACACTGACAAGAAGCAGATAACAGTGAACAGCATCCGTCCCAAGACCTTCAAGAGCCAGATACCCTACTATCAGAGCTATGAAAAGAACATGAGCCATGATCTGGATGAGGGGGATGTGCTGATATACGCAGGCGTTGCAAAGGGCTTTGAGCCTGCCGCACCCTTTATTATATCCAACTCGCCTGCGGAGAATATACTCATAGCAGGTTCAGATGCGGACGGCAGCATGAACGTGCTGCTATCGGTGCTGATGAGTTACCGCAGGATAAAAAATCCCATAGAGATATGGGCGCACGACAAGAATATACTGATAAAGCGGTATAAGGATGTGTTCTCAAAGTTCACCATAATCACCGATCCCGCTGCGATATGCGGCAGAGTGAGGGAGCTTAAAGAGAACGTCCGCAGCAGGACAGAGGACAACAGGATGGTCGTTGTGCTGGGATTTGATAAGATGATCGACGATCTCAGACTGCTGGCTGACGATGATGCGCCCGAAGATGAAAACAGGATATACGATATACGCAGTGATCTTGACTGGACACTGAAAAGGGCAGGAAGTATAGGTCTGCACTTTACGTTCTGCTGTGTTCAGCCGAGAGAGGTCATAGACACCAGGATGGATATGCTGGCATTCCGCCACAAGCTGGTGTTCGCCCTCACTGCGGATGAATCGAGGGCTTTGCTTAACAGCAACAGGGGTATGTATACAGAGGAAGACGCTGTGCTCTGCATCAGCAATGAAACAGAGACAGAGATGCGTCCGCATATCTACGTCGGCATACCCAACGGCGGCTGGATAATGCCCGAACCGGGCAAGCTGTCCCGCAGAGTGTGAGATATATCATAGTACATCCGCAGCAGCACGACAGAACGGGGTGACAGCTTGATAAACGAAAGATTTTTTTACTCAACACTTTCAAAGGAAGAAAAAAAGGTCTATCGAGCCATCAACAACGGCGTGTTCCGCCATGATGCGGAGATAACGGTACATACTGATGTGGATGTGAAAAGGGTGCAGGATATATTCTTTCTTACGCTGAGAGATGTGCCGGGATACTTCTATGTGGATCAGCGTCATGCTGAGGGCTGGTACAGGACGGGCGAAGTGCGTCTTACACCCAAATATATCTACGACGAAAAGGAAAGTCTGGAGTATCAGCGGAAGGTAGTTGAGATGCTGCAAAAGCTGGAGCCCTCTGTGGAAAAGTTCGGGGGCGATCAGTTCCGCACTGAAAAATTCCTGCACGATCTTATCGTGAGAAACGTGGTGTATGACTACGAATCGCTGGACAAGGACGACCAGTACGATGCACACTCCATCATAGGACCCTTTTTCAGGGCAAAGGGCGTTTGTGAGGGCATGGCGAAGGCTTTCAAGCTGCTGTGCAATTATTTCGGGATAAAGTGCATGGTGGTCATAGGGGATGTGAAGGCAAAGGAGAACAATATAAAAGCGTCGGAAAAGGGCAGCGATCTTCATGCGTGGAACATAGTCAAGATAAATGACAAGTCATACCATGTGGACGTAACCTGGGACAATCACTACAACTATGCCATAAAGCATATCAGCTACGATTATTTCAACCTGACCACCGAAGATATCCTGCGCGACCACACACCGAACCACAAGATACCCCGATGTGAGGACAACGACCTTAACTACTTCGTGTTCACGGGCAGCGTGATAAGCGACCATGACATGATGAAAGCTTATCTTAAAAAGAATTACGGCAAAAAGAAGATAGTATTCAAGCTGAGTGAGGATTACGCCGCACTGAACAGCGGCAGCAAAGCGACGGATATGATATTCAGGATACTGTATTCCGCCATTCCCGAAAACGGGAAGTTATATAAATATGTAATGTACAATAACAAGGAGCAGCGGGTATACAGGCTGCTGAGAGATGATACGGGAGATGAGAAGAACTGATGAGTTCCGCCAATCTGGAAGATGCACTGCGAACGCTGACGGAAAGGTTCGGGCAGAGTATACTGGATGATCCGAAAAAATGCAAGGCAGTGATGAAGGATCTGCTGCTTAAAGACAATGACGCCATGATGCTGGCGAGCCATGTGTTCGACCACAATTACGGGAGACTGCTGGCGGATGCTTCAACGCAGACCGAACAGCAGACGGCTGTAAACAGGCTGTACAACGAGCTTTGCGGCACCGTAAGGCTGAGTGAGTCCGCCGCAGGGGAGATATGCGGGGCTTTTATAAACGGTCTGGGATGGGGTGCCGATAATCCCGCCGCTGTGAACAAAACGCCCTCTGCGCCCGCACAGGATACGGTCTCAGCCGCTGATGCGGGAGATGCCGTAAAGACCGCACCGCCACCTCCTCCGCCGCCTCCTGCTGATACAAACACGGCGACAGCTTCAAACACAACAGCGGCTAAGACTGCGACCGCCACGAAAGTTTCTGCAAAGGCGAAAGCAAACGCAGGTAAGCCGTCTGATTTCAATGATGTTTGGGTGGGGCTTGGGATACTGGGTTTTATCGCGGTGTTCATCCTGCTGCTTATATTCGGCGGCAGTGCGGTAAGGCAGTGGAGCATAGCACTTGTGGTCAATGCGATATTATCGGCACTTATAATCTACAACAGTCATGAGGGCAGCATCACGGAGGACAATCAGCTTGGAGCAGGCACCCTCGCCATAGTCAGCACAGTCATATATATGATAGTTTACCACTTCTTAAAGGAAGCGGCACCTATCGCCATGTTCCTTATTGGCTGGAATATTACACTGCTGCATCTGGGGGAGGGACATTTCTTCTGGTTTGGCACGGATCCCAGATCAAATGCAGGTATAGTCATGTCATACATCTCGTCATTTCTTACGGGCAGGCTCATGATCTTGCAGCTTTTTGCACTCAACACAGGCGAAACTGACGGTGTGCAGCTGGATCTTCCTGTCGTGTATATTGTGGCGTTCATACTGACAGCCGTATTTGCACTGCTGAAAAGCACGATATTCACGATCTTGATAGATGAGGAAAAGCCGTACACCGCCTATCATCTGGGAACTGCATTGCTTTCAGGCGCGGGAGTGTTTCTTATGCTGAACTTTGCGTCAGCTTGTTTTCTCCCGCTTATGATAACGGCGGTGCTGCTGATGATCGCGGCGGTGTTTATGATGTATAAGAGCGTTGATACGATAAATTACTCGGTACCGAGCTGGATATTCGGTGTGCTGACGGTAATACTGGATATAGCTGTGATAGTTCTGGGGGTAAAAATGGCTTAGACTATGCAGAAAAAACATACAAGGGGGTATATATTGTGGAGAGCGTTAGCGAAGCATTAAAAAAGATAATAGAGAGAAACGGCAAAGCGATACTTACCGACTCGGGGAGATGTCTGGCGCAGCTGAAAGATCTTGCGCCTGCGGATAAGAGCGGGCAGAAAAGGATGGAGAACATCCTGGCGAGCACGACTGTGCGGGCTGTTGTTTCCGCGAACACGCAGGAAGAAAAGCAGATGGCGATAAACGCCCTGTACCGCGACCTTTGCGAGACTTTTGAAGTGCGTGAAACGTCCGCCAGTGCCAGCTGTGACTACATCATCTACGCTCTCGGCTGGACGGTGGAGGACCCGCAGTCGTCCATAAGGCAGGCGGCTCCGCAAACAGCGAAAGTCAGTCTTGCCAAAAACATCGGCGGTGCCGCTGCGCCCACATTCACGCAGGTGGGGCAGAACCCGCAGCCTGCGCAGAATACCGTTATGGGCGGAACTGTGCCCACATATCCGCAGAGTGGACAGAACCCGCAGCCTGCGCAGAATACCGTTATGGGCGGAACTGTGCCCACAAATCCACAGAGTGGATATAACTCACAAGGTGGGCAATCCCCACAGTCAGCGCAAGGCGGCAGAACTGTGCCGACTTACCAACAAGGCGGGCAGAACAGACAGTCTGCGCAGAACCCCGTTATAGGCGGAACTGTGAATACAAATCCGCAGGGCGGATATAACACACAAGGCGGATATAACACACAAGGTGGGCAGAACACGACTTTCGGCGGCGGTACTGCGCCAACAGGTCCACAGGGCGGGCAGAGTCCCGGTATCAAGGGCGGAAAGGGAAAGGTCATTGGGGCGATAGCGGCAGCAGCAGCGGCGGTTATCGTGGGTGTCATCATCATTTCCAATCTGGGTAAGGGCAGCGACGGACCGTCCGTGAGCGATCGTTCGGATGGCATAAATGCGGGCTGGCAGGAGAACAGCAGTGCTGAAGTTACGACTGTTTCTCCGAACATCGAAAAGAGTTCCCCCGAGCCCGACTACGAGGAAGCGGCGGCTGACGGCGGAGAGTATTCGTGGGACAAAGAGACTCCCGAAACGATGACCACCACAACTTCCGCAACCACCACAACAACTACTACGACAACTACCACCACGACAACGACCACCACCACTACCACCACAACAGCGCCGCCGACGCTGGTGAAGGAGTACAGCGTTTATGCGGATGCGGTCACATGGGGGGACGCAAAGGCGAGCTGTGAGAGCAAGGACGCTCATCTTGCTTACATAAAAAGCGCGGAGGAATGGAACACCGTCACGGCGGAACTTGACCGACAGGGGCTGAAATACGCATGGCTTGGCGGCACCAGCGATTTCGCTGACAGCGGCATAAAGGTCAAGTGGCTGGACGGCACCGATGCTTCCTACACCTTCAATGCGGGACTGTGGTACAAAGGCGAGCCATCGGGACGTGATGAGAACGCTTCGGACAAGCCCCTTGAACCCTACGTTATGATCTGGAAGATCAACGGCGTGTGGTCGCTCAACGACAACAGCGACGCTGTGCTGAAATACTACAAGCATTCGGACATGGGATATGTGTGCGAAAAGGACGTATACAAGTAAGCGGGATATATCACAAATACGAACAGTAAAAAAGCAGCTGATGCACGGATGCACAGCTGCTTTGTCGTTTATGGCTGACTTTTTGATATTGATCGTCACTTCACGGGGGAGGGAAAGTGTGTAACGCTTTAGTGCTTTAAATAATTATTTTCCTTTTTTGACACTTTTTTCCCCAACGTTTTTTCTAAAAAGTTTTCCCGAAATTACGCGGTTTCAGCCCTTTTTTTGACTTTTTTCCCTTTTTTCCCGCCTTTGGGGTGTTTTAAAAAATCGATAGCTGAGAAAGAGAAAAGTAATAGTATTCTACTAATATATGGTAATTTTATTTTTTTTACTAC